>JAZNDR010000001.1:0-4743 GCA_045588185.1 Candidatus Scatosoma sp.
ACAAATCCCCGAGGACTTGTCCTTGGGGATTACTTTTTCACTCTTCACTCTTCACTTTTCACTGAAACCTCGGGGATTTGGAGGTAATAAGTAATAGTGAATAGTGAAAAGGTATTTTTAATGTAGCTTTTTGCCTCGGCAAAAAGCATTTTTATTTTATAAGGTTGAAAAGCGATATGATTTATGGTATAATTGATAAAGTGGAGTGAAATGCGGTAAGGGAAACAACAGGCAAGAGGTATCATTAAATGAAAATCGCTATAAGCTTTAATCCATACGATCGTGGATATGGGCGATATGGGAATGATAAGTTTTCAATTATAAAACGACAGGGGTACGATGCGGTAGATTACAGTATTGCCAATACGGATACTGAGTTGTACCGTTTGCCTGAAAATGAAATGGAGCAAAAACTTTGCGAGGAAAAAATGCTTGCTCAATCAGTGGGTATAGAGTTTCCCCAGATGCACGGTCCGTGGCGTTGGCCGCCGCAGGACAGCTCGGAGCAGGAGCGCGCCGAGCGTTTGGATAAGATGAAAAAAGCGGTTGTTATCACCGCATTGCTTGGCTGCAGAAATCTTGTCGTTCATCCCATTATGCCGTACGGCATAGAAGATATAAAACTTCAAAAAGAGAAGGAAACGCATGATTTGAACCTTGCGTTTTTCAAAGAACTTGTTGCCTTTGCAAAACAATATGATGTTATCATCTGTTTGGAAAATATGCCTATGCGTAATTTTTCAATTGCAAAGCCTGATGAAATTTTGGAGTTCGTAAAGGAAATAAATGACGAGCATTTCAAAATTTGTTTAGATACGGGTCACGTTGCCGTTTTTTCCGAGCTTTCCGTAGGAGACGAAATCCGAAGATTAGGAGACTATATCAAGGTTTTTCATATCCATGACAACAAAGGTGACTTGGATTCGCACTTATACCCGACAAAAGGCGTTATTGATTGGTGTGATTTTGCAGATGCGATTCGTGACATCGGGTACAACGGGGTTTTATCTTTGGAAACCGCACCGTCAAGCGATTATGATGATGCTGAATTTGAACGGGAAGGCGCGGAACTGTATAAGTTGTTTAACGGGCTTATCGAAAAAACGAACACTGATGTATAAAACTGTGTAACTTTCCTAAAACGAGTTGGATTATTCCCTCTTGCTCAGGCAAGGGGAAATCGAACCGAAAAGCCATGCGACGATAAATTTCAGTGCTGTGGGAAAATGCATGAAACGCAGGAGCTATGGAGTGAAAAAAGCCTGCGTTTACGCAGGAATTTCTATACTTTTATGGTCAACAATAGCCACGGTGTCAAAGCTTTTGCTTAACACGCTCAACAGCTATCAGGTTCTTACGTTCAGCTCCTTTTTTGCGGGTGCTTCGCTGCCGGTTACGGTTATTCTTAACGGCAAAATAAAACAGTTTAAGGATTTCGCAAGGACAAAAATAACGTCGCAATAAATGAAAGGAAACAATCAAAATGACTTCTATATCTTTTACCGGCGATATTGCTTTTTCAAAGTACTTTAAGGATAGCTGGAAAGAGAAATTTCTGGACGAAAAAATCGTTGGATTTTTAAAGGATTCCGACCACGTGGTAGCAAACGTCGAGGCACCGCTTACCGCTACAAGCGTTTCCAGCGACAGACCGATAAACCATTTTTGCGCACCGGAATCGGCGAAGTGGTTTAAGGAGGAAATTTTTGCTGATATTTGGACTATCGGAAACAATCATATTCTGGATTGCGCTGAGGCAGGAATGCTTGATACGATTGCCGCAGCGAAGGAAAACGGTGCGGTAACGGTAGGAGCCGGAATGAATGCAGATGAAGCGGGCAGACCGGTGGTAATAGATAGCGAAGGCGGTATAGGAATTTTTGCCGTGACTTACAAAAGAGGCGAATTTATCAGAGCCGGCGAAACTAATTCCGGATGCATACTTTTTGACGAGCCGGCAAGGATAAAAAGCATTATCGAAGAAATAAAATCGAAAAACAGATGGTGCGTAGTCGTTGCCCACGGCGGTGATGAATTTGCTCATCTGCCGATGCCTTATATCCGTAAATTATACAGGAGCTTTTTGAAGATGGGTGCAGACGTTGTCGTTGGGCATCATCCGCACGTAGTAGAGGGATACGAGAAGCATGGCAAAAAAATGATTTTCTATTCTCTCGGCAATTTCGTCTTTGATACGGATTACCAAAGGATACAAAAGCACAGCGAAAACGGCATTCTTTTGAAGCTGAGCTTCGGTGAAGATGATTTTTCGTGGGATTATATGGCGACGAAGGTTAACCGCGAGCTTCAAACCGTTGACGCGTCGCAGGCACCGATAATCTTCCGCGAAATAGATGAGAAGGTCTATAAGAAGTTGTGGCCTTTGGCGGCAAGTGATTTGGCGAAAAATTTGATTGCAGCAAGGAAATTCGCGATACCTAAAACAAGGAATTATAATTGCTTCCAGTGGTTTGAGTTCAACAGGAAAAAAATAGGATTAAAAGATACCTTATGCTTCTATTACGGTAGATTTATCTCTTGTTTTGGATTCTGGAAAAAGGTTCAGGATGAGGAGCTTAAGGATTACTTTAAATAATGGGTAAGGGGCTCTGTCATTCGGGCATAACCGAACTGATAGCCTTTCGGCGAAAAAATTTAGCATCTTTTGTCGCACTTTGCCTTGCAAAGTCGCAGCCGAATGAAAAAAGGGGCTGTCGCATTTAGGCATAGCCGTAAGAGAATCGAACCAATAAGCCTTGCGACGATAAATTTCAGCATCTTTCGTCGCAATAATCCTTGTTAAGTCGTACTTAACTACGGCTCATTACAACAAAATCTGCAAGAAATTTATTCGCCGCAAGGTGTGAATCAGCTTTAAAAGAATGCATTTTTTCATAATCGAGCCAAGATTTTTGAGGAATATAGAAATATTTAAGAAAATTTTGGCGAAGAGTAGGGAGAAATGCATCTTTTAAAGCCTTATGGGTTCGACTCTCTTACGGCTAACCGAATAAAAAACAAGAGGTATTGTGAAAAAAACACAGTACCTCTTTTGTTATAAGTGCGAGTTTATTTAATTCAAGGTCGAAAACCTATGGTTTTCCTTTATTTTATTGTTTTTTTATTCTATTTCCGTTTCCTCCCTCCGACGTATGTATATACGCCTCTCGGTCGGAGAACGAAAATTTCTGCTCTAAATCCGTTCGCCCCAAGGTTCAGTCTCATTAAGAATTCGCTAAATCGGTATTTCTTGTTGTATTTTTTAGTCTTTGCATTGATTTTATTGAATTCTTAATGAGACAGCCCCTCTAAGTGTAAAATTGAAAATTGAAAGTTAAGTTAGAATTACGAAAAATTTCCTTTTCTAACCTTCATTATGCATTATAATCTGCATTATGCATTAATTCGCGTTAGTACCTATATCCGCCGCCATTATAGCCACCGCCGTTGTAGCCACCGCCATTGTAGCCGCCGCCACCATAACTGCCGTTGCTGCCGTTATTGCCGGGGCCGCCGGGGTTGTTTTTGTTTTTTCTGTATGCGCGGACGATAAGGAAGATGCCGAGTCCTGCAATGATAACGAGCATAATAATAACCGCAATATCCATACCGGTCAGTCCCTTGCCGTAGACGTTTTCAACCGTGTCAACCACAATGACCGTGGGAATACCGGTTGCCTCGGTAAAGCTATTAAGCGCAGTATTGACAGTCTTTTCGGTAAGCTCAAGGTCGGTTTGGTTAATAAGCTTGGAGTCGGGAATATCCCCCGGCACGTTTTTATCCTTAAAGGAGCTTGGAAGTCCAAGACTTAAAATTTCGTCCTCAAGGTCACCGACCGCACCTGAGAGGTTCGAGTCGAGCGAGTAGGCGTAGTATTCGCTGTTGATATTGCTTCTTATAATTCTGGCAAAAGGTGAGCCGTCACCGCCGAAAATTTCGTTAATATCGTCTTCGATATTGTCACCGACCCAGGCTATGCAGTCGTATCCGTCCTGGTCCTCGTTGGCGAGGAAAACTATAAGCAGATTGCTTTCGTAGTTTTCGTATTTTCCGAAAGCTTCTTTATATTCCTTGTCGGCAAACGCCTGAATTTGAGGCTGATTTGAAACGGCTGTTCCGCCGTTTGCAATGCTCGTAAGCGAGGAGCTTACGATTCCGAATATCATAAGCGCGAGAAGTGCAAGTATAATTATAGGTCCTAAAATCAGCGAGAGAAGACCGCCAAGGCAACCGCCTCCGTAAAATCTTCTGCCGAAGAAAAAGAAAGGCGAATGATAATGATAACCGCCTCCGCGGTATCCTCCGCCTCCGAAGCCTCCGCCTCCGAAGCCGCCTCCACCGCCGCCTCCGCGCGAGCCGCCGCTGAAGCCGCCGCCTCTTGATCCGCCACCGGGTCCGGGCATATCCTAATCCTCCTTGAAAAAAGTCGTTTTACTTATTATATACCAAAACGCCCGCAAAATCAACAAGCCCAAAAGGAATAATTTGTAAACAAAAAAGAATTTGGACAGGCACCTGCCGACCGCCACGGCTTACATACATACAAAAATTTTGATACAATTTTATAATGGGTGCAATTTTAGAGTTATAGGTGCATTTTCCTACAACGGTTTGCACCTATATTAATTCGATAAATTGGCATTTTTTTGTACGCTTTGCTGGAATCAATTGTATTCACACTCAAAATCACCATCTCCGCACTTGTCCACTGATTCCAGACTGCCGTAGATTGTTTTTTCATCA
>JAZNDR010000002.1:0-37478 GCA_045588185.1 Candidatus Scatosoma sp.
CTTTGTATGTATTTAAATCAAAGTCTTGATAATTTTCTGCTGGGAAAATATGATATTTTCTTCCCGACAAAACAACTACACAAATCAATAATGACACAAGCAATGTTATTATTGTACCGCAAAAGAAAAATGTCATACAAAAATCCTTGAAAGATAAACATTGCGATATAAAACACTCTTTAAGATAAGACCAATCCAATATTTCAAAATAAAACGGTAAAACAGCCAATAAGATTGTAATTAAAATACTAGCTCTCGTATCGATAGACCTTGTTCTTGCAAATAGTTCATTATGTTCATTTTGTAAAGCATTGACAATTGGGGTTGTAAAGTCCAATTCATTTTCCATAAGTGATTAATCCTTTATACAAATGTTCTATATTAATTATAGCAATTCTAATTAAAAAAAGCAACCTTTAACGCATACACATGTTCAATTAAATTTAAGATATTCCTCTATAAAACAAAATAAGCCGAACGTCTTACCAACGGTAAAGAGGTTCAACCTATTAAGACTTGGCAAATGCCCGCGCCGTTGATACAATGCGCTCAAATAAAAGTTTTAGACACATTATTTATTATTTCAAAATAAGTTAATTAAAATGTAAGGATTAACAGGCTTTACAAGAAAATTTTTGAAATCGCCGCAAGGCTTTATTTTAAAGGCATTCAGCTTTTCTCAAAAAATCAAGTTGCCATTTGGTTACCACTTTTAAAAGGTCTTTTACAGCTTAATAGCTCTTATTCTATAGATTCCATTTACCTACTTTTATATCCGTTTACATTGTAATATCGTTTGCATTATTCGCCTCGTTGGTGTTTTCTATCACGCAAACAGGCTCCGTATGGCAAAGCGAATCTAACTGTAAATATGTAATCTCTTGTTCGGGATTAAATTCAGACGATAAATATTTATATATACTATACTTTAAATATCGTGCGGCAGGATCGTTTTCAGGTAAATTAAGCGTGCAAACAAAGAGTTTTGCTTTCCCTATCGAATACTCAAACATGAGCGCTTCTTTTCTTGCGTATTTATAGGAAGACGCTATCTCTATAATCGGCGCAAAAGGCAAGTCGTGAACGTCAAGCACTGCCGAACATCCACCATTTAACATATCCCTAAACTGCCAACCGCAAAATCCTTCATGCGAAAAATCTTTCATTATCAAATGATCATTTATCACGGTGGCAAGATGTCCTTCCGTTCTCCCTGCACATGAAATCTGGAAAGACGTTCTTATTCTTTGCAACGGACCTACTCCAAATACGGCAATCTTTTTCCCTGCTTTTATGAGCCTTTCCAAGCCCTTTTGGTCGATATCGGAAACGACCGTAACCCCTCTCGGAGTTTGAGGCAACCTTACTTTCGGGAACACGTAAATATCCCATACGTTATTTGTTTTAACGTTTACTCCAAAAAGTTCGACTACAATTTTAAGATTTTCCGGCTTTTGAACTTTAGGCGTTGTAAACGCTAACTCGGCAAGCGGAGTAATCGCTCCTGCTTTTATCTCTTTTATTTGTATTTCGTTGCTAAAATACACTTTGTTTTTACCGCAAACTTTTACACTTAAAGTCGCTTCTTTTATGTTGTTAGCATAATTGGATACGTGGATAGGCAAGGTCATTTTCTCACCGCCGTAAAAGTTTACGCAATGCGGCAAATCTAAAAGCAGCACAACATCGTTGTTATACCTTAAAACGTTCTCTTGCGTTTCCCCTGCTTTCAGTTCGTAAAACTCGTTCATCATCCCCACACAATATCCGAACGTATGCCAATGATGGTCTATATCACCTAAATAATCGTACCCTGCAAACGTTTTCGAGCGACGTACCGTTTCAAAACAATGTTTTCTCAACAACCGTTGCCACTCCACCGAATTTCGATAATAAACAGGCGCACGGTCTATCAACCCTTTCGCTTCAAGATGTTTTTCTACAGAAGTAAAAAGCTCGGTATCTCCGATTCTCGTACCCTTATATCGGTCTTTTAACGTCAAATCCTGATACGTGCCTTGAATACAAATTTCATGCGTTAAAAGCGGCTTTTTATATATGGAACTCCGCTCGTCGAGCATAGCCGCATCACCTTGCTCCGACCAATAGCTCACCCGTCCCAACGAATAACTGTTATATACGTCGCAAAACGCACCAAGCTTTTCCAGTCGAACTGGGTTATGCGGGAACGGCTCGTCTACCTTATTATCTCCATACGTAAAATATTCAATCCCTCGCATTGCCGACATAGGCGAAAACAAAGAGTCAGTTTTTTCATGCACGAGCGCTGCACACTTCCTTAAATGCTCAATATACTCTTCGTCTATAATCATCTCATTTCCCGAAGAGTACATAACTATCGACGTGTACTTTTTCGTATACTCTATAATTTCCCGCCATTCTTCATACGGCGTATTATTCGGCGTTTCCACCTCTATCAGCATTCCCAATTCGTCAGCTGCCTGTAAATATTCTTTTATGGGTACCCACGTATGAAAACGTATTCCGTTAAAGCCAAGCCCTTTAAGCTTTGTTATCACCCTGCGGAAATATTTCTTATCCCGAGGCGGGTGTACCGTCAACGGATAATAGCCGTGTTCGCATATCGCTCTAAAAAAATACGGTTTTTTATTCAATCTTAAATGTATGCCGTCGTCAGCTACCGTCAAGCGACGCAAACCAACCAGACGGGATACGCACGCACCGCCTGCATTTACAATCACCTCATACCTTTTGGGATTATCCACGTCCCACAAAGCAAAGCCTTCTGTGCTAAGCGTAACTTTTGTTTCACCCTTTTTTATTATCGCTTGTCGAATTATCTTGCCTTTGTCTTTGATTAAAACTTCTCTATCCAAAGACGTTCCACCCTCGGTATAGACGGTAAATGACGATAAGTCCTTAGCCGTATGCACAAACACGTCTTTAAGTCCGTCCACATAGGAGCGCAGCTCCACGTCTCCGTAAACACCGCCCGTACTGCCATTCGCCGCACGATTTATACATCCTGAAACAGGTCTATCTTTATACCCCTTATTTAAAATATTGGACACGACAAGCACAATTTCGTTTTCCCCTTCCACTAACGAATCGTTAGCAAGAGAAAAAGTAAAATCAGAGGAAAAACCCTCGTGTCTACCAAGATATACTCCGTTTATCCACGCCGATACCGTGTTTTGTACTCCGCTGATATACAGTTCCGTTACGTCGTTCAAACTGCTTTTATCCACGAAAAACCTGCGTTTATATACAAAGCAGCCGTATACGTTCGACAATGTCATATCGGGCACATACCCCACCTGCGGATACCGTTGCAACGTATACGAAGGATTGTAAACAAATTGTATAGTACAAGAAAGTCACGGCAAAAGTGAATGCATTTATGCTCCCTGACGAGGGAGTTGACCTAAATTTTCTAATTGGAGATTTATGACAAACAATGAAATCAACGTAACTGCTACTTGTATTACTGCTTTAGCGAATCAACCTAATTCAGAAGAAAAAATTAAATTGTTATTACAAAGCCTTTTTAATTCTCATACACAAAAGGCTGATTTTAACATAGAAAAAACACCGAGTCTTCGGTGTCCTCTAAGCTTATATTTACACAAAAGGAGATAAATCTTATCAATATATTTTATTCATAAGCACGGATTTCAAATATTCTCACGTCGTTTACACCGTTTGTTGAAATAAATTCAATCTTTATTTGGTCGCATAAAACGCTATCAAATTCTGCAATAAACAATCTTTGAGCGTTATTCGTAAACGTCTTTTCGCAAACGTCTTTACCGTTCAAAATAAACTTTATCTTAAAGTCTTTTACAAGTTCTTTAGGAACGCCAATTTCTTGTTGACGTTGTCTTTTTGCCGATAACGTAATATTTTTGTTAAGTTTAAAGTTTGAATCAAAGGTTATGCGAACTTCTTTTACCCTTTTTTGGCCGTTAAGCGTTGCGCTTACCCACTCACCGTCAACACCACACGCTCTCCAAGCGTTCAGTTCTCCGTCAATTTCTCTCGTTACGCCACTAGATAAATTACTCAAAGGATAATTCTCTTGTTCGCTTGAACTTGCCAATGTAGCTTTTTTAATTAAGTCGCTTTCATCTTCATTTTTAAGATTGGGCAAATAGCAGTCGTCTTTTAAAAGTTGCTGTTGAAGTTTTTTTACGTCTATTTTTCTAATATCAACATTTTCTTTAATCGCTTGCGCCGCCGCCAAGCCGATTGCTTGACCACCTATAGCGCAAGTTCCCATAACTCTAGTACTTGCCATAGCAAGTTTACTTGCGCCCATACATCTTCCACCCACGTAAATATTTTTATACCCCTTTACTAAATATGAGCGATACGGTATATCGTACGAGCCTTCAAAAGGATATACTTGCGACGGCAGTTTATCAAACGCCAAAAGTCCATCGGGAACGTGGTTATCTACGTCCCAGCCACCATAGGCTACAACGTCTGCAAATCTGCGGTTTGACATAATATCCGCTTCCGTGAGCATATAATCACATTCTATCCGCCTGCTTTCTCTCATTCCCGGAAGCATTCCAACCCAAACAAGGTCATAGTTTTCCGCGCCGTGTTCCCCACCGTTTTTAATGTGGTCCCATACGCCATAAACCGCTCTCACCAAGTCGTCGCGAATTTCTTCGTATTCTTCTATAATATCGTCCTTTTTACCACAGAGTTCTATCCACCAATACCCATAATCTTGAGTAAAACCATCAAAGAGCACTCGCATTTCATTTTCGCTGGCTCTTTCCATAAGCTCCTTTTGAAAGCTAGTGTGCTTACGGAATTTTAAATTTTCTTCACTAAACTTCATTGCATCTACGGGCGGTGTAAACTTTATAGGTTTACCTGTATCCACCGCTTTAAACAAAAGCGTATTACCCATACGATAGTTGTTTGCTTTTTCGGGAGCGTGCGGTTCGTTAAATTCGTCTTTTGATTCACTGCCCGTTCTAAAATCGGCGTCCACGAACGCGCAAAGCGTTCCGTTACCCGTGCAATCCGCAAAAACGTCAGCGGATAAAAACAAGTGACGTTCAGTTGTTAGTTGATAACATTCTATTTGTTTAATAACATTCTTTTCCGCAATCGCCGCATGCATCGTCGTATTAAGATATACGGTAAGATTTTTTTGTTTTTTAACAGTGTCAAATAAAACAGCATCCCATATAGAAAAGTTAAAACTATCGTTTATGCTCTTATTTTTAAGAATTAATTCGTGAACGATTCCCCCTTCTTGAAGGTTAAATTTTTTTCCTGATGCAGAAGCCCCCCAAATGTGCATGCGAATTTCGCTACTTGCATTTCCGCCCAGCACATGCCTGTCGTGAACAAGTGCGGTTTTAATCCCTTGCCTACTCGCCGCAAGTGCCGCTGAAATACCTGTCAGTCCACCGCCAACTACTATAAAATCATATTTTGCTTCCAACTTTTTATAGTTTTTCATAGTTCTTACTCCTTTCCGTAGTATTCTTTTATAACTTCATTAGCGAAATTTTCAAATTCACCAATGTCAAACGATAGTTGCAAAATCGTGTATCTATCCCTTATTTCTTTTGCATAAAGAATAGCGCCTTTTTCTCTGTCTGTTTTTCTACGCCGATATCATTTGGGAATAAAGAAAAGCTCTTTAGGGGGTTAAAATTGTACGCAACTTGCGGATTCCTTCCACAAGATTTGCACTAAAAATGCTTGATGTTCCCCCCACAAAAATATCCGCACCTGCTTGCCTCATCAGCTTTGCGTTTTCATAGCTTACGTTTCCATCCACTTCAATAGGCAAATCGCATTTACCGTTTTCATCTAAAAATTCACGCACTCTTGCAATCTTATTGATTCCACCAGTAACAAGTTTTTGTCCTGCAAATCCAGGATTTACAGTCATCACCAAAACCCCGTCGATATCTTCTAAAATCTCTTGCAAAACACAAATAGGCGTAGCAGGATTAATTGCAACATATGCTTTTGCGCCTTTTTGCTTAATTTTTTGTATTGCCAATTGCAAATGTTGCGTAGATTCCGCATGAATACTTACAATATCACCTTCCCCAAAAACAAAGTAATCCAACTTCATTTCAGGTTTATTTATCATAAGGTGTAAATCAACGGGAATATTCGTTTTCTTTTTTACTTGCTTGATAAAATCCGTACCTAAAGTAAAATTAGGAACAAACGAGCCGTCCATTACGTCTATATGTAAATATTCTATTTTTTCTTCTTCAAAAATCTTTATCTGCTCGTCAAAACGGAAAAAATCACAACACATTAACGACGGAGAAATACATTTCATTTTAGTCATTCCATCACCACCATAATTTTATTATAAAATTCTCTGTTTTTGATTACTTCAAAGGCTTGTACGCTATCTTGAAGTGAAAACCTGTGCGTGATTAATGCTTCTGGGTCAATTCTTCCCTCAGAAATTGCTTGTACGCTATCTTTCCAATCATTAACCGTTTGCGAGTAGTCTGAATTCCAACTACCAAAGATACTTAACTGTTTACGAAGTATTTTTGAATAATTATCCTTCTCAATAGTCATATCCGCACTGGCATTTCCCACAATCACCAATCTACCGAAAGGAGCAATTTTATCAATGGCTTGATTTAAGCACGCTTTAGCGCCACTTGCCTCTATTGCAACCTGTACAATTTCTCCGTTATAACGCTTAAAACCAAGATTTTCAGTCATCTGAAGTTTGTTCTCATCAATATCTATAAGGTAAACGTTTTCCGCTCCAAAATTCCTTGCCCACATCGCGCACAAAAGCCCAATCGTTCCCGCACCGTAAATAAGTATACTTTCTCCCTTGATAATATTCGCCTTTTTCACAGCATGCAAACATACTGCCGTAGGTTCAATCATAGCGCCAGCTTCATAAGAAACGTTATCGGGTAAAAACACAAGATTATCTTCTTTGATTGTTAAATAATCCTGCATGCCACCGTCTCTACGCGAACCATAATAATCATAATGCGTACAATTCGCATACAATTCCTTTTTGCAATATTCACATTCTTTACACGGCAAAATCGGAAAAATGCACACTCTTTTCCCCTCAAATCTCCCCCCTTTACTTTTTTCTACAATACCCGAAAACTCATGTCCGAGTACAATGGGATAATAGTAGGATTTGCCGTTAAATACACGCGGCACATCGCTTCCGCATATTCCACACGCCTTCACTTTTAAGATAACTTCATCATTAGCACATCTTGGATATTTTGAATCTTCTACCGTTAAAGCGCCTTTTCCCAATACTGTAAGTTTCATTGTTACGCCTCCGCTTTTTTAATATTATAACAAAAAAAAATACTGTCGCGCAATAGGGGGCGAAACAGTTGACAAACAATCATATTTTTGCTATAATTCAATCAAACTCTTTCAAAAATCAATCAAACTCTTTCAAGGATTCCGTTTATAATTATGATAGGAACACAAAGACAAAATGAAATTTTAGAATACATAAAAACACGCGAAACCATTAGCATTAAAAAAATCGTAAAGACGTTTTATGTTTCAGAAGCAACCGCTCGCCGAGATTTGAACGCCTTAGAACAATCTGGACTTATTCGTCGCGTATTCGGCGGCGCGACTTTGGTTGTCGGCTCCGATAAGCAAGTCCCCCTTTTTGTTCGTGAAAGAGAATACGAGCAAGAAAAAGACGAATTATGTCAAGAAGCAGCCTCCTTCATACATGATGGAAACGTTCTTTTTATTGATGGCTCGTCTACCGTACAGTTCCTTGTCCCCTATTTGTCAAAGTTCAAGGACCTTGTCGTAATCACGAACGGTTTGAAAATTGCCCAAATGTTAAGCGAAATTCATATAAAGGTTTACCTTGCAGGCGGCTTATTAATGGAAAACTCATCTGTTCTCGTAGGGCAAGACACCGAAAATTTTATTAACAATTTTAATGCTGATATTTGCTTTATATCTTGTAAGGGATTGAGTGAAGACGGAAAACTTACAGATACCTCTTACGAAGAAACAAAAATACGAAGATATTATCTAAACAATTCAAAAAAGAAAGCTGTACTAATTACATCAAATAAGATTGGCTCGAAATATATTCACACGCTTTGTAGTTCCGACGAAGTTGATTATCTTATTACCCCATCGCCACAGTTTGTAAGCCCATTTCATAAAAAGGGTAAAAGCCAACTATAATTAGAAATCCTTTTAGTGGTTTGTCGTGAATGTATTATAACGGATTTCCCCTTTTATGTTTCTTTTTTATGCTCTTTTATAAAAAATGTTGAGATATTTTCTCACGCTCTAACATTTATTGTACAACTTTGTTAAATGGCGGCTATCCGTTGTGGATAACCGCCATTTTTATTACTATTTACTTGGTAATTTGTCAAACTACGAGCAACACTTTTTGAGAAAAAGTTCAAATAAATCTTGAGTTTTTTGAAAATGTAATACCTTTTTCGGTCTGGCGTTAATTAACGCCGTCCTCATTTTCCACTCGCGCATAACCCACAACGTCAAATATATCCGACTGTTTCAAAATGCTATTAAAATTTTGCGTTGCGTGGTCGTGCCCCGTGCCAATTTGCGCTATTTTAATTTTCCTCATTCTTCATTTCTCCAATCAAACTGTACCCCGACGGGGAAGTTCAGCAAGGTCAAAAAGGGTATACCCCGAATATCCGCCCATTTTTCTATAATTTTCGAGCGGAATCGCGCCGAACTCTTGCACGGAACGACGTATCAACAACCTCAACGCTTTTTTAGTTTTCTATTTTACTCTTAAAAAATCTACCGCAAGCAGCAATCAAATTTAACCAAGGTTTCATCATCTCTCTATCACAAAAGGGCTGTTGAATTTGTCTAAAAGTTTCAAAACTCAAATCGCCTTTATACCCGATATCCTTTAACGCTGTATAGAAATTTTGCCAATCCACAGTACCCGTGTACGGCGCTAAATGCAAATCCACCGCTCCGTCGTTGTCGTGGATATGCAACGCTTTAATTCTCTTTCCTACTACTTTCGTGTATTTTCTAACGTCTTGCTTTGACAACTGTAAATGCCCAATATCTAAACACAAGCCAAAGCATTCTTTCCCCGCAAGTGCGTTCAATTTGTCTATGGTTTCTACAGCCTCATACGCATTCGCGCAATGTCCACTCACTAAATAGATTTGTTTTTTTACGTTCCTCGTTGTTCTGAATAAATTCTCAAGACATACCGTCACATTCGTTTGTTGTAACGTGGGAATTAACGCAGTATATAATTTATCGTTGATTTTATCGATATCGTCAAAGTTCAATCGCTTTTCCGTTTCAGGCAAGGAAACCCCGTGTACGACGAGATTTTTGCAGCCTACCCTATCGCAAAGAAGAATACACTTTTTCAAAATTTCTATCATATAATCGAAAAATTTTTCTCCAAAATCTATAACATACGCAGGGAAGGGCGCGTGCGCTTGCGTGATTACCAAGTCATTGTTTTTTAATTCTTCTAAAACGTCCTTATAATAATCTAAAATTTCAGAAATTTCTTTTTCAAAAATATTATTAGCATATTGACCTTTCTCAATATCGCGACTACGCAAACCCGAGCCTAATCCCCAATCCACCGCCTCAAAACCGCATTCTTTGAGTAATTTACAGCCTGCTTTTGCCCCTAATACATCTATTATGCCGTCTGTTTGTACTGAAATTTTCATACCATTCTCCTTTTAGTTTCTTGAATATCATTCCATTTTTTGAAATTATACCCAGCCTCATCTTCCAATCGCGCATACCCCAAAATATCAAAGACGGCTGCTTGTTTCAAAATGCTATTAAAATTTTGCGCAGCGTGGTCGTGCTCCGTACCGATTTGCGCTATTTTAACTTTCTTCATTCTTCGTTTCTCCAATCAAACTGAACGCCGACGGGGAATTTTTTATCATTGACAAGTCGGGTGTAAACCGCAGGGCAATCTTTCGGTTCATGTGTTTCTTTTACGATATCTTTCAACGTCAGTCTACCCAACGAGCAAAGTTTTAAAACTGCTTTAATATCGTCAACGTGCGTATAATTTCCGTGCGAAGACTCCAATTCCGCACGTGCATCCGTATGCGCGCCAACGAGCGTAATACCAGGCGCATGTACTTTATGATAATAATCAATAGAAAAATCACTGTTTCGAGTACAACCAAGCAACGCCACTTTGCCGAATTTCGCCATACAGTCAAGCGTTTCGTCAAGTCCTGCCCCCACACCGGTAACCTCTATCGCCGTCTTTACGCCACCGCACGATACAGCTTTTACCTTCTCTACAAAATCTTTATCAAAAGGATCAAACGCATAATCAGCGCCGTTTTGCAACGCTTCTTCGCGACGCTCTTTTATCGGGTCGCAGGCAATAACAGGACAAGCGCCTGCAACATGCGCTAACTTTACTGCAATTTGCCCTAAGATACCAAGCCCCATAACCATTAAAGATTCGCCGATTTCAAGGTCCACCTTTCTAATAGCCGCAAGCGGAAACGTCGCTATAAACGATACGGCGGCATCTTCATAAGAAATGTTTTCGTCGGCTATTTTTACCACTTGATTTTCATGGACGATATTGTAATTGCCGTGATGACTCCAATACACCACTACCCTGTCGCCAACGGACACGTTTTTGACTTTCGCGCCAACCGCAACCACTTCTCCAGCGCAATTATACCCCAATACACGTGGGAACGGCGCTACCTTATTTTTCGGTCCAACGTTGCTCGCGCCCGTTATATTTGCCCGTTCCGTTCCAGCACTAACGGTCGTATAAAAACTCTTAACCGCAACTTGATTTTCGTCAAGGTTGTCTAAATCTACTTCTTCCACGGAAAGATATTCCGCCGTATTCGGTTTGGTAAAAACAATCCTTTTTAATTCTACTTTCATAATATCACTCTTTTATTCTTTTACGATAAGTACTACTTTGCCGACGTTTTCACCACGGTATAAAACCTGTTGCGCATCGTCCGCTTGCTCGATCGGGAACGTCTTGTAAATCTTTAATTTGATTGCACCGCTTTCAAACTTACACCACGTTTTTTCTACGAGTTCGCTCAAAAGTTGTCCCTTTTCTTCGGGCGTTTTACTTCTTAAAGTACTGCCGATTATACGGATATTTTTCACGAATATGTTTCTGAAATCTACGGGCGAAATATCCCCTGCAAGCGATGCGATCTGAATCCATCTACAACCGCGCGCCACGTATTTCAAACATTCGCCAAGCTTTTCTCCTGCCAAACAGTCGATTGCAAGATTAACAGACTTGTAACCCCTATTTTTAAAAACGCTAAACCCCTTTATTTATAAGGGATTCCGCAATTGATAAAACTTTCACGCTTCATCTACGCTTCACTTTTTTCATGTTTTTCGCTGTTCTTATTTCAAGAAATGGGATTCCAACAGTTCTTGCAAGCTTCCGTCGTATTCCGCCATTGCAAGAAACTCCTTGCCGTATTGATTGCCCCAACTATACATAATAATAGTCTTGCCGTTGTAATCGCAAAAATCTATATCGCTGTTATTACAGTCAAATCCGTTCGCTATAAATTCCTTTTCTTCGTCCGTCAGGCGTTCGGGGTATATCAGCTTCTTATCCTCGTCATCGGGTGTTATAAACGGATTGATTTCCCCTATCTCCCATTCCTCTAAATCTTTCGTTCTTACTATATACGGTATCCATCTATGGAACGGCGCACTCTCCAAATTGACCATATAATAATATCCGTCGTAGTATCTAATAGCAGGGCAAGCCGTATACCGTTCAGGCGAGTATATGTATTTCTCTATCGGCAACAGTTCCCAGTTGAACAAATCTTTTGATACCGCAAATATCATCGTAAAGTTACAGCCGATTATCGGGTGCTTATCTTCTCTCGTTCCCACCTCGATTGCCATTACGTATCCGTCTTTGCCTTTACATACGGAAGTATTAAACACGCACATATCTTCGGGCACTTTGATTACCGCTTCTTTGAAATTCCAGTTTTCCAAATCGTCCGACCAATACATATCAAGCTGATTCGTCCAGCCGTCGTTGCCCTTTACACCGTGTACGTATACTACGCCGTTTTCTTCGTAACTGCTACCAAATGCGTGGTCATAGCCAAACGGTTTGCTTGCCGTATTCTTTGCGGGATTGAAAATATGATAATAGCCTCTTTCGTTGCCGTTATGCGCCCAAGAATCCGCTCTTACCCACTCGAAAATGACAAGCTCGTCTTTCCATACGAAAGGAGTAGATTCCACGTAATGGGGCTTTAACGTGCCTAATTTTTTGATTTTCTTTTCCCGTATCGGCATTTTCTTTTGCTGTATTGCTTTGTTGTAATCTATCATTCTCATTTTTTATTTTCTCCGTAATTTTTATAAAAATGTTTTTAATCCTCTACGACTAAAAATACTCCTTTCGCTTTTTCTATATTAAACGTTCCCTTTACATATTTTTCCTCTTGGAAACGCTCAATATATGGAGCGTAAAATTCGCACTTTCTTCCGTCTTTTCGAACGATCTCAACCATCTTATCCGTTTCCCCATAATTTGCTACGGCAAGATAGCTTTTGTTTTCGTTTCGGTATTCGGTAATTAACACGCCGTCCGTATCGCTTATAAACGCGTTCGCTTCGTCCCACCAACCAAGAAGCTCGCTTTCTTTCAAACTGTATTTATCAAATACCTGCCAAATCGCCGTTGGATCCGCTTCTTCACACCAGCCCAACCTTGTCGTCATTCCAAACGGTAAACCTTTCCACGGATTGACCTTTTGCCAGTTCGCTTCCAGCATTTCGCTCATAAGCCCAAACGGAATACCGCTCATCTCCACTAGCCAAAAATCAGGCTTTGACTCGTAATCGAACCCCTCGCCTATCCAAAGCTTGTCGATATACGGAAGTAACTCGGTATATAAATTTAAACAGCTTGCGTGACCTGCAAAATCGTTGAAATTGTGATTCCAGGTATGAAAATCAATATACCTGCCTGCGCGCGTGTCCAAGGTCTTACGCACCCGACGCATCGTCTCCCTGCCAAACGCCACGTCATCTATATACAAGCCGTCTATCGTCTACAATCTCTTCCGTCGTTTTTAATTCGAACGAATAAGCTTTACGCTCCGTTCCGTTGACTAATTCTATGAAAAAGGTCGTTTCCCCTGCTTGTAAAGGCGCTTTGATATAAAACCACAGGCGTTTTTCCTCGCCCGCGTTTAATACAAGATTCTCAAACGCGTTGCCGAAGCAATCGCGCCCACAAGTTTGCAAGCAACCGCCCTCCACCCCGATTACCTTGGGCATAACGGCTGTTTGCTCATCGGCTTTTAGTATTACGGGAAACACCTTAACTTCGTTTTGCGCAAGAATAAATCCCGCATTCTCTATCGCTATTTTCATATTTTTCTCTCGTTTTTTACACTTTTTACCTTTCCGCTTCCGCCGTTTCCGTACTGTCCCTCGTACATAGTATCGGGGAATGATACCTCTTTGATTGCCGTTCTTAAATCGGTTATCTTCTTGCCGTTCACGCGGATATTTTTATATACGATTTCTTCCGTTTCGCTTACTACGTACGGGTCGAACAGCTCAATACCCCACTCGGGTAAATACGAGCTTTTCGGGCCTGCCGTAATTAAGTGCAGGGTAGGATACCTTTCCTTGTTAATTTTTGCGTTGACATTATATATGGTCAACTTGGAAATATTACTTCCCAGTTCAAACGCACCGAAATTCCCCGTCAACGGGTCGCATTCCGTATAATTTTTCATTTGATCGACGGGAGCAGGCAAATCAAGCTCGACGCCGTCTATCGTGATATTTTCCAACCTGCCCACTTTCGTGCCGTCGGGTTCTTCCTTATATGAGGGCGTTTGCAAGTACATCTTGAACACCGATACGCCCTTTACATTTTTAATATACAGATCGCGGATATAACAGTCGATATCCCCGCTTTCCGTCGGCACTACCCCCGCTTGGATTCGGAACGATTTATATTCCCCCGTCGCGGCGGCACGGATATTTTCTATCCGTAAATTTTCCATTGGTCCGTTATTGATTGTCGAATTATCCCAGTCGTAAGCGTTGAGTGCGACCAAATCGTCCCCTACCTCGCCTGCAATGTTTTTTATCAATCCGTTTTTCACGAAACCGTTGACGTGCACACCGTCCGCATAACAAGAAACAAACTTTATTTTTTCCACGATAAAATTCTCTATTCTTCCAAACTGTAACGCAAACGCAGGCGTATCCTTAAATACCATTTCGCTTAAATGTAAATTTTTTACTCCGCTAAAAAGCATAAGCGCGTGAACGCCGTGTTTACTGTCTTCCTTGTCAAACGCGCAAATTTTACCGTATTCAGCACGTTTGCGATATTCGGTTGACCAAACCCCGCCCTTTATCGTGATATTTTCAGAGATAGGCTCCTCGTGCCCTACCGCACGTTTACTGCCGTCTATCACATCGGCATTTCTAAACATAACGACTTTCGTATCTCTAACAAGACAAATCTCTGCCTTTTTATCCGCACGGATTGTAGTGTTTGAGGGTATGATTATCGTATCGTCAATATAATACTTCCCTTTGGGAATCAATAGGTTTCGAGTGTATTCCAACGCTTTTCGAAAGACCTTTGTCCATACCTCTCCCAGCTCCGTTTTTTCAACGTCCTTAGAAAAAGCCAATAGGTTTATAGGCTTATCCGTTGGATCATTCGATTTCGATAAACCCTTTATTCGACAATCTTTGATAGAATTTTTCATATACGCGTCCTTTTATCATGGAAAAATATAATTTACCAAATAGCAGGTTGCCCCCCGCTAAAATGCCAAAAATTTCCTTCCCCCGTCGGTTTTGTTTCCGAATAAAAATATAAAGTAGGATATACGACTTTTGTTATCCTGTTTCCGTTTTCGTCTTTTTCAGGCGTACCGCGCGTTGCCCCCGTAACGCCCTTTTCCAAATAGCTTTCTAAATTATCCCTCTCTGCTTCGTTGGGGTATTCACTGGAAGAAATCTCCACAAAAATCCAATCATCTTCCGTGCCCGCATAAAAGAATTTTTCAACGGGCTGCAACCAAAAAGCCACTGCGTCAATCTTTTGAATGGACTTGGGCAAAATGACCGTTTCTAACGTATACCCCATTGTAAAACAATGCGCGCCTAATTCAGTAACCCCCTCTTCCAACACTACCTTACTGTATCGTGTCCCTTGAAAGCAACGGCTTGGAATAACCTCTATTTCCCCTGATAACGTAAGCGTTCCCGAAAGCGGGACCTCGTAAAAAACGTTCGTCCCCAGACTTCTTAACGACGAGGGAATTTCAAGGTCAGTAAGCGATTTACAGCGGTTAAAGGCTTGATTTCCTATCTCCACCAACGTGTCGGGAAGCGTTACTTTCTTTATGGTATAATTTCCCTCTGTACTTCCGTCAAATGCCTTGTCGGCGATTTTTAAAACGGGAAGCCCTTTATAATACTCGGGAATCACAATATGTTCGGCGGTGCCTTCATACCCCGCCGCAACCTCGTAACCCTTAGCATTTACTTCTCCGCTATAATAGCTATAAAATTGCAAACCGCTTGTATAGACCGTTGCTTCAATCGTCATATCCGCCGTACATTTGCTTTCTTTATCATAAGACCACTCCGCAACCAAAGTGGTATCCGTCGGCTGTTGAGGCACGGGCACGTTTTGTAGGGTAGAAAGCAAAGTTCCGCTTTTCACCGAATACGAAGCAAACTCGTTGCCGTCCTGCATAAAAGTAACCGTATAATTCGCGTTCGTATTTGTATCCGTATTAGCAGTAACCCCACCGCAAGCCACGCACAATAAACTTGTCGTACACGCTACGACCATAGCCATTATTTTTTTCATAAAATCTTCCATCTCTTTTAAAATATCGCCCAATTTCCATGCGCCTACGCGCACGGAAATTGGGTTCTATTTTGTTCTTTTCTTAAAATCGTTATAGCAACGTTTTTAAGCTTTGTTACGGCTTACGCCGCAGTACCGTTTAATACGATGCCCATACCGTCATCCGCCCACTGCCAAGTGTTTTCAGCCGTTTCGTCTTCGCTGTAATACACAATGGTACCGTTCCATATATTATTGTTCGTGCCAGTGAAAGAAATGGTTGCGTCAGACGTTGCCGTCGTGTAAACAGTTGCTTGATTATTCGCACCCGTCTTGGTAATATAGAATACCTGTCCGTCCGAGCTAAACGAGGAACCGACAATCAAAACTCTCAAAGCGGTTAATTTATGTCCGCAGTTTGCATAACCGTCATTTTGGTTTGCACTGGTTACCCCAGGCATAGACAACACTTCAAGAACACTACACCATTCCAAATATGGCATAGTCGTAATCGTTTCAGGCAAATACAATTCTTTTAATACTTCATTTTTTGGATTCATATTAAACATCTTGAATTCGATAGCGGTTACGTCTTTTCTACCGTGAACACCGTCGTCATAAGATTCATATATCTTAACGATAGACGTTTTTTGGTCCCAAACACTTGCCTTATAGGTGCCCGTTGCTTCTACGTATTCGTACGTTATCCCGTAAGATTTAAAATCGCCGCAATTAGCGCAAACACCCGTCTCGGAATCGTAACTATGCGTATTTTCGTTTACCGCAATATCCGTATGCGCTTCGTTTGCCCACTTCCATGTACCACAAGCACCGTTTTCGTTGTAATATACAATCGTGCCGTCCCACGTATTATTGCGCGGGTAGCTACCATTAAGCGAAGTATCGAAAGAAACGCTGCAATTGCTTGCCACCGTTGAATAAATTGTCATTTGCGCGACGTAGGTATCTTTATCGCAGTGGAATACCTGTCCGCTTACCGTAAACGAATTGCCAACAATCAAGGTCTTTAATGCGTAGCATCTCAACGCATAGTTCCCCGAAGAAGCCGTCTTTACCCCAGGCATTGAAAGTACTTCCAATTTACTGCAAAGTTCTAATTTCGGCATAGCCGTAATCGTTTCGGGTAAGTATAATTCTACCAAACTCGTTTTACCCGAGAAAATATTGCCCGTGATAGCCGTTACAGGTTTTCCCTCGTATTCTTCAAAAATCTTAACGATAGGCGTTACCCCGTCGTATGCGCTTACCGAATAGCTCTCTCCGCCGTCGTTCAAGGTATACTTCACACCGTAAGCATTAAACGTAACGTCGCCACAGTTTGCACAAATGCACGTTGTGGAGTCGTAGCTATGCGTATTTTCGTTTACGGTAATTTCCGTATGCGCTTCGTTTGCCCAACCCCACGTTCCGCATGTTACAGCGTCCTTGCTGTAAGCAACTACTTGTTCGTTCCACATATCGTTCCTCGAATCAAGCGTAGGCGTAATAACTTTTTCCGACGTAGTATAAATCGTCATCTTCGCCGTAGTATCTTCAGTTGCCCAATATTTAAATACTTGATTGCTAGAATTAAAGCTGTTACCAACGATTAACGTCGTCAATTTATTACACTGCAAGAAACCGTTGTGTTCCGAATAATCGGTAACGCCGGGCATTGCCATATACTCCAAACTCGTCCACAATTGGAAGCTTGTAGTAAGAGTAGTAATGCTTGCAGGAAGAACTACGTGCGTAAAGCCCTCTTGTCCCTGAGGTGCGGTAAACGCCGTAACGGATTTGCCGTTATAGGTTTCAGGAATGATTACCATTGCGTTGTCTGCCGCGCTGTACGTACCTAAATCAGCCGTATAGCTTTCGCCGTTCAAGGTAAACGCAAGCGAACGGTAATTTGCCGTCAATTCTAAATCGGAAGTAACAATACTATCCTCGTATACACCCTCGCTCGTCGTCAAGTCTTTTAAATATGCTTGATATTCAACGTTTGCGGTAAACGCGTCAAATTCCGTCGCGTTTTCATACGAGATTTTGTCCCCTCTCTTTACCGTAAACGTTTTTTCTTCGCCCGTGTAACCGTTGGTTACCTTTACGTCGTATTCCGCGCAAAGCAAAGCAAGATTGTCATACGGCTCATTTTCCGCTTCCGTATTTTCATAATTACCGTTTTCAAGCGCATTCTTTGCTACATTCCAAATATTTCTGGAATTATCCGTTGCGTTATAATCGGTATAATCGTATACCTCGCCGTCTACGGTTATGTAGCTACGCGCAGAAAAATCATAGGTAAGGTTAGCGTCCTTTATATCGTACAAGCAAGCTCTAAACACGTACTTATCGTATTCGGCGTTTTCCTCGCCGTTTACAATCGTGTCGTAAACCGCTTTTTCGCTGTTCCATTTTCCTTGTACAGCCGTCAGTCTATCGCCACGGAATTTAACCGTTTCTACCTGACTAAAATCCGTTTCCGCAAGGAAAGTTTCGTTCGTCAATGCCGTTTCACCTAATACGTTGGTAGGCGTAATCATCGTTACGACTGCAATTTCTTTATCCTCATTTTCGCTAATGAGCGTATTAAGAGCGGATTTGTCAATCGCCGTCGTGAAACGGATTGCTTTTTGATCGTCCGTTCTTACGCCTGCGCCGTCTTGCATTACAAAGCTTTCAATATTCGTAGGCGTAACTTCTGCGCTTACGGGCGTAAGATTTGCCACCGCGCCTGCGCTTAACGCAAACGCGCCTACTGCCGCTACAAGTAACATTTTCGTCTTTTTATTGTCTAACAAAGCCATCTTTTACCCCCCAATCGCCATCGCCTAAATCGTTCCCAGACGTTCTGATTACGTCTGCTGTGAGCTTGATAATATACAAGCTCGGTTCTTGATACCTTTTTTTCATTATTAAGTTTTCCTCCTTTAATAATTTCCTTTTTATTTTTCCAAGCTTACGCTTGAATTATCCTAAATTGAGTATTACTTAACCTTTTAATCCGCCCACGGATACGTTACCCATAATGATATTGCGGAAGGCGATAAACAACGCCATCATCGGAATTGCGGAAACTAATGCCGAAGCGCATTTTAACGGCGCGCTTACCCCTGTTTCCACACTCGACTGGAACATAAACAAACCGTATGCAATGGTCGGTCTATCGGGCCAGAATATCATTGGCGTATAATATTCGTTATAGTGCGCAATAAACTGTAAAATGAATACTGCAAAAATCGTAGCTCTAATTAGCGGCACCATAATTTCTACAAAAATTCGCAAGTGCCCCGCTCCGTCGATTTGCGCCGCTTCCGCATAGCCCCATGAAACGCTTTTAAACGCGCCGTAGAACACCAAGAAGTACATACCCGTATACGAACAGTTGAGTACCATCAATCCAAGCAGGTTGCCCTTTAAGCCCAAGCTTGTCGCGATATCCACCTTCGATGCCAGCGTACCGACGATAGGAATCGTCATATTCAAGATAACGAAGCCGTATATAAAATTCTTCAATTTGAAATCATATTTTGCGCAAGCATATGCCGCCATTACTTGCAAGAGTATCGAACCAGCCGACATCGCCACCGAATACAATAACGAGTTCCATAACATTTCCACAAAGTATACGGGACGAACGCCACCGCCTGCTTTGCTTGCGTCTACCGTAAACCGCGTAAATACGTCTAAATAGTTGCCGAATTGCATACCAAATACTACCAAAGGACGGTTGTATTGATATTGTTTATCCGTACTCGGCAAACCGAACAGCTTATTTCCTCGTTCAAAGTCCATAAAGTGTTTTAAAGACGTCAGTAATGCGTAAAAGAGAACTAATAACATTGAGAATACGTAAAGCGTAATTATTATGAACATTATCGTTTCTAAAACGTCCATTTTTCTAAAAAACTTCTTTTTCGGTTTTATCTTCATAATTACTCCTCACTCGGTCCGTATTTTTCTAACAGTGTTTTGGCAATTATCGTCAACGGACCGATTACCAAAGTAAACAGCAAGCCTGCCGCCGAGGTATACGGATAATTTCTTATACCTGCGTCCGCTGCAACAACCCGCGCAAAGAAGACGTATCCAAGCGTATCGAATGGCGTTGGATCTAAATATGCGCTGAAAAACGAGAAGAAAAATCCTTGAGAGGTAAAGAATTTCGTTATGCCGATTACCAAATACGTCGTTATCGTAGAGAATATCAGCGGAACGACGACATACCAAAATTCCTTGATTGACGACAGATTTTCCAGCTTGCCATATTCCAACACGTCTACGGGAATCCCTGCCATCGCGCTTAAATAAATAACAAGTCCGCCGCTGAATTCCAGCCAAAAACCAAACAAGGCAACCGTCCAAAAGCTCGATTCCCTATGTACGTCTAACAATTTCAGCGAATCCATTTTCAGGAGCAGAGGCAACGCGTCCTGTACTAATGTACGGAAGCTTATGACAAAAATCATACTAGACATCATGTTCGGCAAAAACAGCATAATTTTATAAAAGCCGGAACCAGGGATTTTTCTAAATATTGCATAAGCAACGATAATGTGCACAGGCAAACCTATAACCGTATTTAAAACCAAAAGTATTGCCGAGTTTTTCATAGGCGTCCATAATTCGCCCGTCACGAAAATCTCTTGAAGCACCCGTCTAAAATTGAAAAAGGGATCGCCCGTAAAACTAATAATACCGTTCTCGTATTTTTGGAAAGCTAATAGGATTGAATTGAGATTTATCGTTAAGTAGAAAAACAATGCTTGCCCAACAGGGTATAAAAGGAAAAAGAACAAGAATATTTTTTCTTTCTTTTTTGCCTCGCGCATCGCATTTTTCGGCTTTTGAGGTATAGCCGAAAAATGCGTTCCGTTTTCATTTTCACCTTCCGCAATCTTCACTCCTTCCCGTAAAGATTCATTTTGTACTTCCATTGCGCGCCCCCCTATTATACGCCACCGGTTGCAGAAATTGCGTTTTGAACCACTTTCTCGTATATTTCGTCTACGCCTACTTGTGGCATATTATAAATAAAGGAAAACGGATCGGCATAGTTCGTTTCAGGTCTGCACTGCCAACGCGAGAATGCCTCGGGCTGTTCTCGCCAAATTTGCGTCTGCTTATTACCGATTACCATTTGTGCGCCTTCGTCTATATATTTATAAACGGATTGCGCGTATTTCGTCCAGCCTGCAATTTCCTCTTTCGTTGCCGTGAAGTTGTACGATCTAAAACATGCGCCCATGTTCTTGGTAGATTTGGAAAGTTGCTCTCTCGATTGCACGAACTGCAAGAATAATTTTGCAAGCTCCAACTGTTGTTGAGGGTTTTCACAGGAATTCTTTGCCGTAATACAAATTAAAGAATTCGCTTCCGAGCCGTAAAGAACTTCGCTGCCCTTACCCGTTGCCTTGGGATTTACTTCCCCATCGAACGAGGGAATCGCCAAATAACGGAAGTCGCGTTTACCATAGCCCATTTCAGGGTTTGTTTGTGCCGCAAAGTCAAAGGTTGCAATCGCCTCGGCTTCCCAATATCCGCCTTCGGGGAAGAATGCGATTCGACCGCTTTGACTGTTGACGCTGTCAATGTATCTGGTTTGCGCACTTTGGAATTCTTGTGTGAGTGCTTTATCGTCATACCACCCATTATCGAAAATATCTCTCATCGCTTGAATTCCAGCCTTTCTGCCTTCCTGATTTGCGAGTGCTGTTATCGCCGCCATATCGCGCTGACCGTCAGCAGTATAACAGCCCTCCAAGGTATAATTCTTCATGTATTCGTCGTAGCCTTGATAATTCATCCATGCCAAATGGTAGATATAATTACGCTGATAGGACGTATTGCCCGACCAAGTAAACGGAATTATACCCCTGTTGTTCTTCATCTCAGCGCAAAGTTCTTTAAATTCGGACCACGTTCTGGGCAAACCGTCGTCAGCCGTACCTGCTACAAGGTCGGGACCAACGCCTGCCGTGCCCGCGTCTATATCCGCTTGCGTTGCGCCGAGCTGATTGTCTGAGCCGTAATATAACCCCTCCTCGTTGAACAAATCAGCATCGTAGATAATACCGCTCACGTTTTGCAACCACGGAATACCATAATACTTTCCCGCTATTTCGTGCTGACCGACAAACTGCGTTTTCATCGTATCGAGAATAGATTTCGTCGCGGGTTTACCAGTTGCCGCCGCTAAATCCCCGTTGTCATCATAAACCTTTTCTTTAATGGTATCGGTCATATCGGCAAGAAGTCCTGCCGCCTGATACTGTTGGTAATTCGATTGATTCAAGAAATATATTGCATTGCTGTAATATTCCATATTCGCAATCAAGTTTTTGGGCGTAAATTGATCTTTCTTAGCGTCCATAACAACCTGTACGCCTACCTTATCTCCAAATTGCGTGTTTTTATAAAACTCTTCGAAATCGTCTATGGATTCTTCCGCCCACATCGTTCCGTTACCCGCGTTGAATACGCCAATATTTAAGGTTGCTTTCGTTTCGTCGAGCTCATCTCCGCCACCGCCACAGGCAACCAACGAAAAAGCCGTTGCCAACGCTAATACCGACGCCATTGTTTTGTTGATAAATTTTCTCATAAAATTCTCCTTTTTTATTTTTCGCCTAACCTCAAAATAGATGTTGCGTAATTTTTAATAATTCTGGTTTTAGACGATTTGATTTTCAAGAGCTTCGTTCGTTACGATGCCCATACCGTCTTCCGACCATTTCCAAGTATTTTCCGTCGCATCTTCACTGTAATAAACAATCGTGCCGTTCCACATATTATTGCGCGGGTAGCTACCATTGAGCGAAGTATCGAAAGAAACACTACAATTACTTGCCGCCGTTGAATAAATTGTCATTTGCGCGACGTAGGTATCTTTATCGCAGTGGAATACCTGTCCGCTTACCGTAAACGATTCGCCGACGATCAAAATCTTTAACGCATAGCATCTTAACGCATAGTTACCCTCAGGGTTTAATTGTACTTTCGTTACCCCAGGCATTGAAAGTATTTCCAGCTTGCTACAAAGTTCTAACTTCGGCATAGCCGTAATCGTTTCAGGCAGGTACAATTCGATTAACGCCTTATTGTCCGCAAAAATATTACCCGTGATAGAGGTTACAGGTTTTCCGTTATACTCCGCGTAAATCTTAACGATAGGCGTTACTCCGTCGTATGCAGTTACCGTATATTCGTTGCCGTTCTCCGTATAGGTCAAACCGCAAGCATTAAACATACCGCAGTTTGGACAAATACCCGTCGTTACGTTATATGCGTGTTCGCCCTCGTTGACAACGGTACCCATTTGTTTTGCGTCAGTCCAATTCCACGTACCGCAAGCGCCGTTCTCGTCGTAATATACAATCGTGCCGTTCCACATATTGTTATTATCGTAGAACCTAACGGTCGCGCCTGACGTTGCCGTACTATAAATCGTCATTTGCGCAACGTATCCCGAGCCGTCGCAAAGGAATATCTGTCCGTTTGCAATAAATCTCGAACCGACGATTAAGGTCTTTAACGAGGTGCATCTCAACGCGTAGTTACCCGAAGTACTTACGTGAAGGTCCGTTACTCCTGGCATAGAGAGTACCTCCAAATTGCTACAAAGCTCCAATCTCGGCATAGCCGTAATCGTTTCTGGTAAGTACAATTCCTTTAACGTCTTGTTGCCTACAAAAACGTCGCCCACAATCGCGGTTACGGGTTTTCCCTCATATTCCGCATAAACCTTCACGATAGGCGTAGAGCTGTCATAGCCCGTTACCGTATAGCTATCGCCGTTTTCGGATAAAGTATAAATAATACCGTAAGTATTATAGGTAGGGCAATTAGAGCATTCGCCCGTAGCTTCGTCGTAATCGTGTACGTCCGTATTTACTTTAATCTCTTCCCGATTTTCGTCCGTCCAACACCACGTTCCGCACTTAATTGCGCCTTCGTCGTAGGCATATATCTTTCCGTTCCACATATTATCGTTCGGGTGCAAGGAAACGGAAGCCGCCTGTTCCGTCGTATAGAAGGTAAGTAGCATATTCGACACATAATTTTTCACCGCTTCGGGCACACCCTTTTCTTCGTAATTGCGAACCAAGAAGGATTGCTGTTCAACGGATAATTTCGAACCGATAACCACAGTTTCCAAGCTGTAACAATCCAAGAACGTATTGATTTCAGTAATTTTCTTAACGCCTGGCATTGAAATAAATTTCAATTTATAGCAAAGCTCAAAAGCACCGATTTCCGTTACCGTTTCAGGTAAATACAGGTGCGTTATATCTGCGTTTGCGTAAAAGGCTTTCTTCGATACACGGGTAACGGGTTTCTCGCCGTGTTCTCCGTCATCATAGGTTTCATAAACCCTGACAACGCCCGATGCCGACGCCGCGCTGTGTAAATAATAGCTGTCCGTTTCCGCATCGTACAAATAGGTAAATCCTTGTGCGTCCTTTGTTCCGCAATATTTGCAATACCCTTGTACGTAGTTGTGCGTCTTTGTATACGCAGGATATCCGTTTTCATCCCAATGCCACGTTTCGCATTTTTCCCCGTCTTCATGATACGGCAATACTATTCCGTTCCAGATATTATCATTTTTGGACGTAAAGCCTACCACCGCACTTTGCTTTGTACTGTAAATCGTCATCAAGGACTCATATCCCTGTGCATAAGGAACTGCTTTATTATCGCTACGCACGTAGAAGCATTGCTTCGTAACGGAAAGCGCGTCGCCTATAATTAAGGTATCCAAACGATAACAATCCAAAAACGCATTTGCAACGTCTATCCGCTTTACCGCAGGCATAGATAATAATTGCAAATTAAGACAGAGCTCAAAGCTGCCGATTTCGGTTACCGTTTCAGGTAAATAAACGTGCGTAATACCTTTGCGGTGCGAACCGTCGCGATTATATTTGAACGCGTCTTCTGCGAGATATTTTACTTCCCTTTTTCCGTGAACGCCGTCGTTATAGGTCGATTGAATAACCACTTTACCCGTATATGCGCCCGCCGCAACGTAATAGCAATCTTTTTCGCCGTCGTAAAGGTAATTGATACCCTTGGGATCGTCGCCTCCGCACTTGGTACATCTACCGTTTATAAAGTTATGCGCATTGAAAACAACATCCGTGCCCTCGTCGTTGTATCTCCAAGTGTTACAAGCTTCTCCCGTGGAGTCCTTAAAATAATAGTTTCCGCTGAATAAATCGTTACGGTATAATTGTCCGTCGCCGTTGAGGTTGAACTCAAAGCCATTCATATCGTTATATTCACGGTCAATATAAAGCTTGATTTTTGCCGTATACCCGTCAAACCAAGGCGATTTAAAATCCCACCAACAGAATTGTCTGCCCTTGGCGATAATGTTTTCCCCAACGACAACCGTTTCTAACGAGAAGCAATTTCGGAAATTCAATCTTGTTTCAGGAGCATAATCTTCACATTGATAATCGTAAAGATAGGTTATCCCCGGAGCAATGACCGTTTTCACACGCGAATTATCAAAAACGATTCCTCTAAACTCGGTGGTTTCTTTACTAAATACTATCTTTTCGATTACTTTGTTGTATGCAAATGCTTTACTGTGTACGTATTTAACGGGAAGCATATCCGAGCTAAATCTCTCATCGCGCCAATACCCCGCAACGTAAACCTCTTTTAAAGAAGAATTCCCAATACCCGAAACGTAATAGCATTGTTCTCTTTCTTCTTCGGGAATTTGCTCCTTATTTTTCTCAACGGTTTCCCATAAGTTTTCTGAACTGAACGACTTTCCGCCCTCGCCTTTATATACCTCGTTTTCATAATAAGGCTTATATTTTACGCGCCAAGCCGAATTTTCATCTTTTGCGTCGGCGTCAGTAGGAATAGGAATATAATTCCCGTCATACGCATACACAACGTCCGAACGGTATGCTTTACAAACACTGCATTGCCAAGAAACGTAATTGTGCTCCGCGAGATAATTGCTGTCTTTATAGCTCTTATTGCAATTTTTACAGGTATAGTTGATTTCGCCGCTCTGCGTACAAGTCGCCTCTTTTCCTTCCGTATATGCGCCTTCGTACTCGTGAGCAAAAACCAAATCGGCAATATAGCTGTCTACCAATTCGTAGTTATTCTTTGCCAAAGCCTTCACGTAAAACGCCGCCGTTTCTCCGTTCAGCATACCTGCCGTAACGGAAGATACGTCCGCGACCGTTTCCTTCGTTTCCGTCCAATCTATCCCGTTTGCGCTCACGGCATACGCCTGTGCATTGCTAACAGGCGACCAGGTAAGCGTCGAACAGCCGTTCACTGATAATTCGGGCGTTTCCAATCTCGTTACGCTTGTGGAGATTACGCGAATCGCGCATTGTTGAACAAGCTCCCCGCAGGTCGCCGTCAAAATATAATCGCCGATTGCGCTTGCCATAAAGATTGCTTTATGTCCGTTTGCAACGACGGTTGCGCCTTCCGTTTTATCCAGTTGCCAGCTAATACCGTCGGTGATTACCGTATCGCCGTCTTTCACGGTGGCGGTAAACTCTTTGGAAGACCCCACGCTTAAAGTCAAGGTTTCGTAACCGATAGACATTACGTAGCTATCTGGAATAACGGTTACCTTGCAATTTACGCTCTCTTCCCCGCAAGCTATTTTTACAACCGTAACGCCTGCGTTCACACCCAAAACCAACCCCGCGTCGGAAACCGTCGCAACGTTCGTGTCCGCAGAATTAAATTGTAAACTTGCGCCTTCCGTTTTATCAAACTCTATTTGCTGCTCGTCGCCTTCTTCAAGCGTAATTGCTGTGGAATACACGTAAAATTCCGTCACGCTTTCTTGTACGACGTCGTTATTCGTGCACGCACCTAAAAGCAAAAATATACTAAATAATGCGGCAAGCAAAATTTGAATAAAAGTTTTTTTGCTACTCTTTTTCATTTTTTTCACCTCACGCCTGCGGTAATTGAATAGCTACGCTTTCACTGTCGTAGAATTCGAAAGTGTCACAAACGGCATATACGTAAGCGGTTTTTGCCGTTTTTCCTGCCAAATCGTAGCTCGTACCGTCTACGCGCGCCCATTCGTCGCCGTCAAGCTTGACCATATACCCGCTTGCATTTTCCACCGCAGTCCACACAAGCTTATTTTCCGATACGCTTGCGCTCGGAACGCTTAATTTCGTGGCTGTTTGCGACATTACCTTAATAGAAACGGTTAAGCTCGTGCCGCTTTCGTGTGTAATTTTGATATCGTACAGTCCCGCCTCGCCCATTGTAACCGAAGCACTCGTGTTCGTTAATTGTGTAATTTTTGCTTGGGTATTCTCACAGGTAAACGTCAATTTTTCATTGATTATAACCCCGTCTTTCGTAAGAATGAAAGAAAGCGTTTTGGGCGCGTTTTGTATCATCACGAAAGACGATTCCTCTTCAAGCGCAAGCTTGTATTCGGGATTTTTTACAATAACTTTTACATTCGTCGATTCGCTTTCCGATTTGATTTCGATAAACGTTATACCTTCCGCAAGAGCCTGTACCTCACCTGTCGCGGATACGGTAGCCACCTCCGCGTTAAGTGACGTATAGCTTATTCCCTCATCGCCGTACGTCGCAAAAATTTGAAACTTCTCGCCCACTTTCAAGCTGACTTCGTTTGCGTTCACTGAAAAGTTGTATTTTACCGTTCCGTCCGCAAATGAATTATTCGTGCAGGCAGAAAGAAGAAATACGCAGAACGTGCAAAGCATTATACAAATACGTTTTATAAATTTTCTCATCTGATTAGCCTATCCTACTATTATTTTTATAGCTGTTATACGTTAAAATCGTTCTCTAACGTGTACTTAGCAAATCCCTCTTTCAAAACAGCCGTCTTTTCTGCTCTTTCAGCTGCCGATAAGGAACCCGAATAATACTTATATTCGTGATATACAGCAAGGAAATATTCCCTGAATACTCTTTCCTTATATATCGCTTTTTCCTCTTCGCTATATTTGCTTTGTTCTATTAAATGCATACCGTTTTTAAGCGTCGTTTGAAGCCCCAGCCAAAATCCTCTCGGCCAATATGTCGTCGCCGTAATATCTATTGAATACACACGGCAAGGTGCATTTTGCTTCTTATATATGCTGTTATGCTGTTCCATATAATCATAGAAATATTCCTCTACCATACCTGCCGCAGGTCCGTAATATTCCTTACAAAAATCCGTCAAAAGCGTGCGGAAATCAATATGGGGATTCCACGCAAACTGATTCCTGAAATATACCCTGAAACAAGACATGGTATCTAATTCAGCGGTTTTACCCGTATCCAGAGCATAAACGACGCCGATATCTTCATAGAACGAATACGAGCCAACGTAATACGACCAAGTATCGTGGAAGCCCGCAGGCATTAGCCAATGTTCGCCGTAGTTATAAAGCAAAATCTCTTCCGTCAAATTTGCCCAGCCTCTGAAATTCCGCGTAGTTTCCTTGTTCATTTCACAGGTTTCATCACCGAGTGCGTGCGTCCAACAAGCCCCGATGGGGGTAAACATAATACCTACGGTTACGTTTCCTTCGTTATCGGGAACAACCGACGGGTCAATGGGAATGTAATTGCCGTTAGCGTCCGTAACGAAATTCCCTTGTTCATCCGTTTTCAACGGCGGGATCTCCGTTGCATAGTAGCTTAAACTGTAAATTCTTAACGTCCGATCAATACCGTGTTCTTCGTAGTATTTTTCAACGTAATCTGCGACGTTGTTTAAAAATCTCATGTATACGCCGCTACGACCGTATCTCGCGTTGGCTTCGTTACAGCTATCGCATTGACAGCTACCCACGTTATCGTTAGGTCCAAGCTGAACCCAGCGTTCGCTTTGATTTCCAACGTACATTTCCGTCAATCTCTCGCAAAATACGTTGAAAGCCTCTTCGTTCGTGTAACACATTTGACCGTTGTTATAATACTGAGGATATTTAGCTTGGGGCAAAATATTACCTATCGTATGACACCACGTGGAAAACAGCTTGCCGTCCAAACCGCGCGCACCGTCGCCACCAACGTAGCCGTACATTCTTGCATTCGCCAATAATAACTCAGGGTCGTACCCGTACCCCGCAGGCAACGAGCTTTCGGCGTTAAAACCCATGTTCCAATCTACAACAGCGTCGTATTTATAATTAAAATTAAGCAACGATAATTCATTGTAGTAATCAATGTGGATACAATCGTACGCATACGCTTTAAACCCAAATTGCATTTCCATAAATTTATAAGTAGAATTCAGCGTTCCGCGCTCGGACGCACCGCAAATATACACCGTGTTTTGTTTGGTAGTAATACACGCGCCCGCCTCGCCTAAATCGTCGTACGTAATGACGATATCGCTTTGTTTTTCTAAAAGCGTCGTTCTGCCGATGGATATGTATTTTGCGCTATTATCGCAAGATAAACCCTTATCGGAAATTATCGGCAGTTTAACGCCCGTCGATTTTTCAAAGAAAAGCTGTAATTCTTCCGCCGCCACGTTTACTAAATTGGGCGCGTCGAACGGTACGACGATTTTATAATCCGACGTTCCGTTTTGTGCCAAAAGCGTGTTTGTTTCATCAAACGCCGTTACTTCCTTATTTCCCAAGTCATATTCGTACGTTTGCGGTGCCGCGTTCGTACAGCCGCTTAAAAATACGGACGTACAAAGAAGCGTTCCCAGTATAAGTGCACTTACTTTTTTCATACTTTATTTTCCCTCCTGTGGCGCTACGTTTACTACGTAAGTTACCGTCGTCACGTTTCCCGCCTCGTCGCGTGCTCCGTACACAAAGAAATGATCGCCGATTTCCGTAAAAGTATATTCTTCGTAAACCAACTCTTTATGGAAATTACCTTTCAGCAAATAAACGTAAGTAACGCATTCTTGCGTTATATCGTCCGTTGCAACGCACGCGGGAAGCTTTAACGTGTCGCCAACCTTCGCTGTGGCGGCAATTTCCACTTGCGCAATCGTAGGCGCGACTCTATCGGTAACGTATATCGTTGCCGCCCAAGTTCTTGTATTACCGCTCTCATCAGCAATCGCATACGACACGATATAGCGACCGTCCTGCTCCACTAAAAACGCGTAATCCTCTTGCATGTCCTGCGTGGTATATACGATCGTTTTATCAGGTGCAAGAATTTTTAACGATAACTTTGTCGTGTCGCTGTATAAGTCGTATCCGTCCACTTTTTTAACAACGGCATATCCGCCTTTATCCACGTAAAAACCGTCTGCATAGTCGTCGGGAGTGATAAAGAACGGTTTTGATTTATCCGAAGGATCATTGTTGATAACCTGCGTCGCTATACTGTAAAGCTTTAACGTCGATTCCGCCGTTATACCGCTCATCTTCATATTGAGATATGCATAACCGCTGGAAAAGCCTCTAAACTCTTTCCCATTCGCCGTTTTTTCAATCTTGCATAATAACACTTCGTTTTCATACAGTGCCTTCGTTTTCCTGTCAAAGACAAACGTAAAAGCATTGTACGCATTATTACCCGTGTTTTCGGTAAACGAACGCTCCAAGGTTGCCGTGTACAGCTCGTTGACCGTTACTAACACCTTCTTATCGCTTGTCGCGCAAAGCTCTATCGTAATATTCTCATCGCCGTTTACGGTGTCGCTAAATTCTACTGTTACCGTCTTAAAATTACTTTGATGAACGTTCGATTCCGCCGTGTCAAAGCCAAGCTTTACGGCAATCATATTTTCATTTATGGCGTTTTTAAAGCTCATTGCCGCCTCGTCTTGCTCGCCGTCGGCTTTCATTACGTATACCTTGTTTTCAAACACCGAGCCGTTTCTATATTCAGAAGTAAAACCGTCAAGCTGGAAAAATTGATCGACGTACAACGGCGGTTTGTTTTCCGAAGCAACGTCTATTACGGTCAACGTATACGTATAAACGGCAGCCTCCGCATTTGCGTCAAACGGGTTTTTTGCCTCGTATTTTACGGTATATTTCCCCGCCGTTTCGGGCTTGAAAGACATCGTTTCCGTTACCGCTTCCTCGTTTACGTAAACGCTTACGGGCACGTAGACCGCAAGTCCGTTGTCATATAATTTCGCCTGCGTATAATTAAAATGAACGGTATCGCCCAAATGGCAAACCTTGGAATTTCCAGGAATCTGCATTATAGGCGTTTTTGCGTCGCTTACGACAACTTCGCCTTGCGTCGTTAAGCTTTTTCCTACTATATCCGTAGCGATATGCTTCCAAGTGTATACCCCAGTAAATTCGGGAATAAAATAATCCCCCCGTTCGTCCGCGATGATTTCTACACCGTCGCAATAGCTTTCGCCGCTATACTCTACCGTCCACTCGGCTGAAACGTTACCAAAACCACCGCTCGTTTTGACCGTCGGCAAAGAATACCGTTCGAATGAAAACGCAGCAACGTCCGTTTCGCCTTCCACTGTCGATTGCATTTCGACGTACCCGCTGTCCACAACGGTAACCTCCAACACAGTAGACGCTTGCAACGAGTTGTATTCCGCAAAATATTCAATCGTATAAATCCCCGTTTCCTCGGTAGAAAAACGCCCGTCTTTCGTTACCGCAAGCTCACCGTTCGGTGTATATACCAAAGCGTTCGCTTTGCCGAGTGTTTCGCCTTTTTCAGAAACGATATCACAGTCGAAAACAGGGTACGTTTCCCCTTTGAGCCCATTTGGCAGCGTATCGACCTTGAATCCGTCAAGGTTGGGAACAACGTCGATCCCTTTTACGGTTTCACTCGCGTTGGCGGCAAAATAATCCACCGCAAAAATGCACAGGGAACACGCTATACCCGTCGCAAACAACGCCGTCGCTTTATATATTTTTTTCATCGCTTTTTCTTTCATTTTTTCCTCGCTCATTTGACCTTATTAAATCATTGACACTAATAACTCTTTTGGTATGTGCTTTATTTTAAACGCATACGGAAATATCCACATTCAGTTATACAATCCTAACCGTACAAACGCATAATTGTCCCGTTCGTGTGTACTCTTGCCGTTTGTCCACGTTCCGCCCAACGCCCACGTTTGCGGGGATACGCCCATCGGCTCCTCCGCCGGAAGATAGTGGTGCGGTCCTAACAAATTTCGGTTTGACAATAAAAGCGTTATCTCGATATCATTTTCGCCTTTGTTCAAATACGCAGATACGTCCGCCTTGTTTGAAAAGTAGGATTTTTCTACTTTTTTGCCGTTTACAGACACCTCGCTTAAATGCTGTCTGCCTGCAAGTTCTAAAACTTCCTCGTCCCCTTTGGCAACATATTTCGTTTGTAATACTATTTTTCCAGCAAAGAACGGATACCCGTCTTTTACAATATCACCGCTTGTCACGGTCTTTCTTTCGGAAATATAAAAATTATCGGCAAGCAAAACCTTCGGGTCTTTTCCGTCCGTAAAACCGTCTCGGCTATATACGCCGAAGTCCCCTTGTAAATAACAAGCCTCGATCGTTGAATCGTACGCCAAACAATTTTTCAACGACTCGCTGACACCGCCAAACAGTACGTAATAAACATGATCGCTTTGATAGTAATGCATTTTTATAATTATCTCGTTACTGCCTTGCTTTAAGAATTTGGCAATATCTGCACGGTATAATTGCTTTTCAAAATCCGAAACGCCTGTGTATCGTACTTCTTGACCGTTGACGAGCGTAGAAATCGTATTTGTATCCTCCGCCAACAAGTCTATTCTCGACGGAATTTTATCCACCTCGAATTCGTATTTGAGATATAAGTCGCCGTTATAACGCATTTTCAACATCTCGGCAAATACGCCCATATAACCGACCTTGTCGCTATAATTTACGCCATCGAACGAATAGCGCAGTTTATCCAACGTTAAATAATTATCCGTCGCTTGCTTTATTTCATACGGACCGTTAAGAATAAACGATTGCGGGCGCGTGGCTTCTTCCGCTTCCTCATCGCTTAAAAACAGTACAAACGATTCGCCTGCCTCAAAATGAACTCTCTTGTTCATTTTTTTCCGCTTTCCGTTTTCTATATCGTAGCTTACGAAGCTTTTAAATGCCCCTTCAAACTCTACGTCATACGCCTTGTCTGCGGTTAAGTTTACCGCGTATATAAACTTCTTCCCCTCTATCTCACGATAGGTAGACATTACGTTCGTGTCTTTTTGTAAAACCTTATACGGCTGTGCGCTCTCTATTTCCGCCCATGTACAATTCGTTTTACAGCCGTATTCAAACGGCTCGCCCTCTACGTAATTAGGGACACTGTCTATAAAAAGAATTTTACCGCCGTTGTCGTAATATTCCTGTAAGAACGCTTGCATTTTCTTGCCCATTGTTAAGGTCTTCGGAAATACAAGATATTCGTATGAGCATTTCCCAACGATAAATTTATTCCCCTCAACGCGCCCGAATCGCTCCACCATCGTTTCGTCGATGATATGATACGGGATATTTTCCCTTGAAATCCTCCAACAAGTTTGATCGTACGAATCATTCACAGGGTTGCGAATGTCATAACAGTTTTCGCGTTTATGGTCGAAATACATACTCCGTATCGGGCAGAACAATCCAACGTTGACGATTTCTTCGCTTTCGCCTAATAAGCAACCCAACTTCGCAAAATATTCGTTGAATGTTTTACCGTCGTGCTTTACCCAAGGATTTACCGCGGAAAAATGAGCGGGATAATCTCTTTTTCTCTCCCCATGCTCGGAATACGGAACGAGATGATGGCACATAAGATTCACACCGTTGACGTACATCATTTCCGCAATCAATTTCAATTCCGAAGGGGTGGTATCCCAACCCGATACCCCGAACGTTTCGGTAAGAACTTGCTTTTTCCCCGTTTGGCGGGCTACCGACGATACTTGCTTGGGGGCAATCGGCGCACCTATGGCTCTGCCTAATTTATCTATCCCAGGTATGGTTTCATACGCATAGAACGGCATAATCCCGCCGCAACATACCATTTGCCACGTTAAAGACGTTTCTTCTAAATAATGCCCTGTAAGCGCTATACCGTTGCTTTCGCACCAAGTATAAATTTTCTCCGCAAACGAGCTCAACATCAGCGTTTGCATCGACAGCCAGTATTTATATCTAAACGCACGGTAACCCTCTTTTTCTACGAAAAGAAGTCCTAAGCCGTCAAAAATATCTTCGTTGTAGGTTTTCAAGAAGTATTCAGGCAAAACCTGCGTGTACGGATGCTTCCAACGGTAATACTGCGGTTCGTCCGTAAAAAAACCTTTTATTTTTTTATTGAAATCTTCCCCGAGTTCTTTCTTGTAGCGTTCGTGCGTTTCCGCTATAAATTTATCTACTACCTTTTCATTTAAAATGTCTGCCGTAGCAGGAGAATAATGCTCGTAAATATTTAAATATTCACCCTCGCCGCCAACGTTAACCCGCTCTAATTTATCTTCCGTAATCAAATAGGATACAAGCGCGTTTTTGTCGAACTCTCCAAAGCTCGTGGTCAAGTATCTGTCTTTATTATTTTCATCCTCTAACAGCTTACCCCCGACAAATCCGCTCGGCCAACCGTTTTCGTCGTATGCCCAAGATTCCAGCCCTAAGCTTTCGCCTTTTTCACAGCAAGCTTTTATGCAATCAAACCATTCCTTGCCCAAATATTCCGTCTTTAAGCCACCGCGCGCGTGCATAAAATAACCGCCGAAGCCGTTTTCTTTCATCCATTCTATTTGCTCTTCCAGCTCTTTTATTTCTAATTTATCGTTCCAGCTCCAAAACGGAATCGGTCTATATTTTGTATAATCCATTGTTTCCCTTCTTGTCGTTGAGTTTTTAGAGTGTAAATCTCGAATGCCTCGATACCCGTCCAGTTTTATTTTTTTCTTATATATGCAGGGATATTATATCATAATACTCTGCATTTTTCCATACTGCGTTTCCTGTAAAATGTTGTCAATCAAAATACTCTTGCAGGTATTCCTTAGTGTTTTCTACCATTTTATCAAACAGTTCTCTTGCTTTATCAAGCGGTAAACGCATTTGCGGATCGCACACAAAAACGTTAAACGCTTTTTCCAAATCACGCTTTGCCGCCGCTTCGTTTAACGCTTCCTGTTCCCCGACAATCCGCGTTACCAACGAATAGATTTCCGTCGGAATATTACCCGCCATTACGGGCTTCACTTCGTTCGCCCTGAACGTTGCGTTCGTTTCCACCACCGTGCCCAAAGGCAGATTGGGAATTTGCCCCATATTGGGCAGGTTCACGTTCGTAATCATCTCGTGCAACCCCAAAAGTGCGCGGATTTGATTTACGCCGTCCTCGCCCGTAGCGCGAAGCTCTATTTCCTTTTCTCCGCTAATATAAGCCGCACTTAATTCCAAGCGTTCTTTTAAGTCTTTCTTCCGCCAAGAAACAGGTGTCAAAGCAAATTTCCAAAACTTTACGCATTCTCTATCGTTTAAGTACCAGCTTGCAGGACAAAACTCCGCTAAGTGTCTGTCCCCTGCCGCTGCGATGTATCCGTAACGCTTGTATAAATCCATTTTCACTCGTTCCGTTTTATACCAGTGGCTATTCAGCCAACCTTCATCAAATTTTTCCTCGTAACCCGTTTCATAATATTTTTCCGTAAATTTGCGGTAAACTTCGAACAGGTCAATGTTTTTATAATATGCCGAAGTAAGCCAAGTGAAATGGTTTATTCCCAAGACGTTTACTTTGATATCCTCGCGTTTCACGTCGTTAATCCCACAAATTTTTTCAAGTGCCGTTATTAAAAGATTTTGCGTACCGAACACCTCGTGACAACAACCGAATGCCTTGATTTGCGGAAACACACGGTACAGCGTTTTCACACTCATCGTCATAGGATTGGTATAATTGATGACCCAAGCATTCGGGCAATTTTCTTTTATCGCCAACCCGATTTTCTCAATCATCGGTATCGTACGGAGCGCACGCACGATACCGCCGGCGCCTACGGTATCACCCACAGATTGATAAATGCCGTATTCTTCAGGCAGATGTACGTCGGATTCCATTTCCTCAAAGGTCGCGGGTAAAATAGAAATTACGACAAAATCTGCCCCATCAAGTGCTTCTTCCAGCGTTTCCGCGACCGAATATTCCCAACTTGATTTCGCGCCTTTTGCCTCATTGTACTTTTCGCCGATAACCTGATTATTCCAAGCCGCTTCTTTATCAATATCATAAAGGCATACCGAACCGCTCATATCGTCGCAAGCGACCAGGTCGCTCATCAAGCCCCACGCCCAACCGCGCGAACCGCCGCCAACATACGCGATTTTTACTCCCTCCACTTTATTTCCTACGTATTTCATATCTTTTTTCATAACCTCCAAAAAAGCGTATTTTGTCAAAAAGAAATTTTGTATTGATATTATAGCACAATTGCAACCATATTTCTATAAATAGGTTGCTCAAACGCATTATTTTTGTCAAAATATTGCGCTTTTTATTTTTTTAATTCATAAAAATTCAATTTTTAATCCATTTCTGCAATTTTATAGCAAATTGATTGCGTTTTATGGTTATTTATGTTAAAATATTGTTATGGAAAAGACAAAAAAAATTGAACAAGCAAACATTGACTCACCCCTTATTAAAGACCTTGAAGACGATATTTATTTTGAAAAACGGTCGTCCGTTTCGAATATGACGGAGTTGCATTATCACCGTCACTACGAGTTGTATTACCTTCTTTCGGGTAAGCAAAATTACTTCATCGACAATGCCTATTTCGAGATGGGGAAAGGCGATCTTGCGCTTATTCCGAAAGGCTCGATACATAAAACGACGAACGGTATGGGCGGAATGCGTATCCTACTTAATTTCAACGATAGATTTTTGTTAAAATACCTTTCTCCTCGCGCCATTAAAGCTCTGTTCCCCTTGTTTGACAAACGAATTGTGCACCCGAGCGCAGATATAGCCAAAAACATCGTACAATATTGCGATAAATTCCAGGAAGCGCACGAACTGAACGATAAAGATACGCAGTTTTTATATTTATTTCAAATCTTGTTGCTGTTACAAAATTGTCCTGAGGTCAAACAAGCGGAAAATGAACAAGCCTTACCTCTTATTCACGCAATTACCGAATACACGCAAAAAAATTACGGCACAATCAACAGCTTAAACGACGTCGCCGAAGCGTTATACGTTTCAAAATATCATATTTGTCATTTATTTTCCAAGCACCTTGATTTACCGTTCAACGAGTACTTAACAAAAGTACGCTTAAAAAACGCGGAAGAAAAATTGACAAACACCGACCAAACCGTAACGGAAATTGCCGAAAGTTGCGGATTCCATACGACCACTTATTTTTGCAGCGTCTTTAAAAAACAATTCGGCATTTCCCCTTTGAAATACCGAACTTTGACAAAACAATAACAAGCTATTTTATCTACTCATAAATTATGAGCTAACTATAACAGCTTTTATTAACTCGGGAGTATAGCACGACACCTTGACTATACGAGCGCGCGCCTGCGGCGCGCGGTCAAGGTGTCGTCGCTTTTGTTTTACTCATTTGACTGACTTAAAGTCCGAAAAAACGGCGGTTTTCGCGCTGATCCGCTTGCGAAATTCCGCCGTTTTC
>JAZNDR010000003.1:0-16375 GCA_045588185.1 Candidatus Scatosoma sp.
AATTTGCATACCGAAACAGAGAGTTTTGGTGTACAGGATATTATGTCGATACAGTGGGCAAAAATACTCAGGCGATAAAGGAATACATAGAAAATCAGTTGAAAGCGGATAAAGAAGCAGACCAACTGAGTATTTTTGACCAAAATGACCCTTTCAAGGGTGGCAAGTAATTAAAGCACGCTGCCAGGCACCCCGAAAGGGCACTTGTGCCCCGCTGGTAGTATTAGGGCTATGCCCAAAAAGTAAACACCACTGGCTATGCCAGTGGATATTTATTATGCGGGTAAAATATTTTTTAGCGATATAATCCCTTGGAATATCTCCCCTGCGCACGGGGCGGCGACGACCGAGCCGTAATACGCGCCCTGCGGTTCGTCTACGATTACGAGTGTCAGATATTTCGGCTGTTCTACGGGGAAAAATCCCACGAACGAGGAAACGTATTTTCCTGCCGCTATCCGCCCGTTTTCATACTTTTGCGCCGTACCTGTTTTTCCGCCGATGCGGTAACCCTCTACCCCCGCTTTTTTACCGCTTCCGTCCCGTATAACCCCCTCTAACATTTTTGCGAGCATTTCCGAGGCTTCCTCGCTTACCGTACGGTTTTTTAATTCTCCGAAATCGGTCTTTAACTCGTAGCCGTCGTCGGCGTATATCCGTTTTACCAAATGCGGCGTATAATAATACCCGCCGTTAATTGCCGAAGCCGTTGCGCACGCAAGCTGTATCCCCGATACCGCAACCGTTTGCCCAAAGCCGATACGCGCCAAATCACAATTCCGCACCGCCGATTGCGGAACTAACAGTCCGTACGCTTCGCCGCCGTAGTCTATCCCCGTCTTTTTCCCAAACCCGAACGCGGACAAGTACTGATAAAAGGTTTCCTTGCCAAGCGAAAGCGCCATATCCGTAAAGCAGGGGTTACAGCTATTATTCAGTGCTTCGGCTATCGTTTGGTTGCTGTGCTTGCCGTTAGCGTGATTGCTCCAACACTTGACCGTCGTGCCGTCCACCGCGCGCGTGCGCGCGCTTGAAAATATGTAGTTGGGCGAATACGCCCCTTTATTTCCACGCAAATACTCCTCGATGTTCGCCGCAGATGTGATAATTTTAAAGGTCGAGCCCGGTTCGTAAATATCGCAAACGAGTTTATTGCGGGTAAGCGCGTTTAACAATTCGGCATTGTTCCTCGGCACTTCGTTGAGGTCGTACGAGGGATAGTTCGCAAGGGCGAGTATTTCGAAATTATTGACGTCGAGCACGATACATTCCGCGGAAACGGGCGAGTAGGTTGCGGCGACCTTTTCCAACGCGCTTTCCGCGATTTCCTGTATGCCGTAGTCGATGGTCAATTCTATATTATATCCGTCCTCAGCGGGCAAGTAAGTGGCTACGCTGTTCTCTATCTCTACGCCGACGAGGTCGGTTTCGTAAAGCAGTTCGCCGTTTTTGCCCGCGAGGTATTTTTCGTAATATTTCTCTATGCCCGTCGTGCCGATATTATCGACGGAAGTGAAACCGAGCACCTGACAAAGCGCGTCGCCCTTGGGGTAAACGCGGATATTGTCACGGGAATAATACACGCCGTCTAAATTCTTTTGCGCCAACGCTTCGATTTTTTCTTTCTCCAAACGCTTGGCAACCGTTACTTCGGACGCTTTTTTCTTGGTCAGCTTTTCATAAACTGCGATTGCGTCCAAGTCTAACGCCTCGGCGAGTAAAGCGGAAGTCGCCGATTTATCCTTAACTGCGTTCGAGCGGGCGAACACGGTATACGCGGCGGTATTGTCCGCAAGCACCGTGCCGTTGCGGTCGGTTATTTGTCCGCGTTTCGCGACGATAGGAAGTTCTCTCGTCCATTGATCGAGCGCGCGGTAGTTCAGTTCTTCCTGCCATATGACTTGGACGTAGAAAAACCGACCGACGAGAAAGCAAAAAAGAAAGGTTACGGTCAGTAGTACTGCCAGTAACCTCTTTCGTAAAATGGAAATGGAATATTCTTTATCTGTGTTTTTGATAATACAAACGCTCCTTAAACCCTTTGTATTATTCTATTAGTTATTTCCCAAAATCATACCATTAGAAAGCGCATATTGCCTAATCGCTTCTTCCGATTGCGCCATTTCGATACGGCTTTGGAGTTCGGAGAGTTCCTCGGAAAGCTGTTGTTTTTGTTCTTCAAGGTTTTGAATACGGACCGATTTCATACGGATAAGTTGGGTGTTTACGCAAATGAGCGTAAGCATAACCATAACCGTTGCCACGAACGCCGCCAAAACCGCTTTCGCCATCGCGGAAAGAGAATACTGCGCTTCCGCCGCCACCGCTTGCGTGGGTGCGTAGAGTTCTACGGGTGCCGTTTGCGTAGGCGCGGTGATCTCCACTGCCTTTTCTTCCGTTAAGCCGTTGAATTTCTCCGTTGTAAACACGGGCGTTTCAATACGGGCGCGGACGAACTCCGTTACCTGCGGAGTCTGTTCCACGACGGGCGTTTCTGCGGGAGCTGTATACACGGGTGCTTCGGGCGTAAGGACAGACGCACGAATAGAATCCTCCGCACGGCAGCTTTCCGCAAATTGGTCCGCTTCCGCGTCCTGTAATCTGCGATAGCGTTCCGCTATCATTGCGTTATGCTTTTGTGCTTCCTCTTCCGCGCCGAGAACTCTCGTTCTTTCCAGCTCTAACGTTGCCATAGTTCCGTTCCTCCGTGTTTATAGTTCTTCCCTACTTATACCTTTTCCTTATCATTCGTTTCCGACTTTTTTAAATTCTTTCCGCGATACGGAGCTTTGCGCATTTGCTTCTGGAATTGTCGTCCAGTTCTTCACAGCTTGCCGTAATCGGTTTTTTCGTAATAATTTTTATTTCCGGTTTCTTCCCGCATACGCATACGGGGAAGTTCCCCGGACACCTGCAAGGATTTTCCAAATAGCGGAACGCTTCTTTTACGATTCTGTCTTCCAACGACTGAAAGGTAAGAATCACGATTCGTCCGCCTTTTTTCAATCTTCTCGTGAGTGAAAGCGTCAGCTCGTATAAGCCGTCAAGTTCGCCGTTGACCTCGATACGGAGTGCCTGAAAGCTCTTTCTTTCGCACGGCGCGCCGAAACGGAATTTCGCGGGAATACTGTTTCTAATGATTTCCGCAAAGTCCCCCGAAGTTTTCAAGGGCTTGTCCATACGGGCTTTAACTACGTTTCTTGCGATTTGTTTTGCGAACGGCTCTTCGCCGTACATTTTCAAAATTCGCGCTATCTTATCCTCGGAATAGGTGTTTAATATGATTTCCGCTGTGAGCGGTGCGCTTCTGTCCATTCTCATATCGAGCGGAGCGTCCGCCATTTTATAGGAAAATCCCCTTTCCTCGTCGTCGATTTGGTGGGACGATATTCCAAAGTCGAGTATCGCGCCGTCGATTTTATCAACGCCCGCCTGCTCGAACACGCGTTCGTAATCTTTATAATTCGATTTATAAATGGCAAATCTGCCATTGAACTCGGCAAGCCGTTTCGTAGCCGCCTCAATCGCTTCGTCGTCGAGGTCGGTGGCTATCAATTTACCGTCAGGGGCCGTGCGCTTCAATATCTCGTAAGAATGACCGCCGCCCCCGACCGTGCCGTCGAACCAAACGCCGCCTGCCTTTAACGACAAGCCTTGCATACATTCTTCGAGCATTACGGGTTTATGCGAAAATTCCAACATTGCTTAAATCCCCAGTTTCTTTAATTCAGCGTCGTAATCCACGCCGTCGATGTAATCGTAATATTTTTCCGCCGCCCAAATTTCAAGGCGTTTGCCTCTACCGAGCGTAACGATATTTTTATTGATACCCGCCATCTTTTTCAGTGCCGACGGCAAAACCACTCTGCCTTGCGCGTCCTCTTCCGCCGAGAAGATACTTCCAAAGAACAAGGTCGAGGCTTCGCTCGATTCCGATATCCCCTCTTCCGACAGACTGCTGATCGTATCGTCAAGTAAATCGTCTGCCATTACGCAAATACAGCGGTTCATACCGCGGAAGAAGCTGTACGACTTCTCGCCGTGCTCTCCCGTCAGCTCTTTTTTGAACTTGGAGGGTATACGCAAACGGTTTTTATCGTCTAATTGATGTTCAAAAACGCCCTTGAACATTTTTCGTTTCCCTCCTTGTCTTTTTCGCCATTATTTATTATGCGTAATTCTATTATACAACCACTTTTAACCATTGTCAACGGTTTTGAGGTAAATTTTTCAAATTTTTTTAATTTTTTTTGGTTTTTTTAACCACCTGAATCCCTTTTGTTATAAGGTTTTGCGAACATTTGTTCAAAAACCGTTCGACACTTGACCACGCCCGTTCCAAAAAAATAGACGTTCGGGGGGATTTTTAGGGAAAAATCGGGTAAATTGACCGTGTTTTGCCCCGTGGGCTGTATCGGGGATTGTAGCGAGGTCAGAAGTGGTCGCCCATCCCTACTTTTTTTCAAACCGTGGGTATTTGCGGGTAAACCGAGGACGGAAAGCAGGCGTTTGCGTATCCCCTCGTTGCCGTCGTAGGTCGGAGCGTTATAGAAACTGGATATTTTTTCTTTTATATAAATATAATGGGTGCAGCCGAGCACGACCGAGGCGGGATTGCCCGCCGGCAGATTTTTTGTGAAATCGTAAGTACCGTCAAAGAGGTGGTTTTCGATATCCCCTGCAAGCGAGGGACAGGCAATCGGACGGATAAGAGAATTTTTATAATGGGTTTGGGCGGTTGCGCAAAGACGGACGAAGCGTTCGCTTGCCGTCGTGGCGGAAGTGGAGAGCACGAACACTTCCCCTCCCGCTTTTGCTGCGGGGAACACGGCGGGTTCTGCACCCACGATCGGGAACGGGTATTTTGCGCGTAAAAAATCGGCGCATACTGCCGTTGCCGTATTGCAGGCAAGCACTACCGCTTTTACTTTTAACTGCGAAAACCGCTCGAAGGCTTCGCCTGCGTAACGCAGGATCGTTTCCTTGGGTAAATTCCCGTACGGGGCGCGTTCGTTATCGCCGTAGTAATAGAAAGTTTCGTTCGGTAAGTATTTATAACATTCGGCAAGGACGGTCAAACCGCCGATACCGCTGTCGAAAAAAGCGATTCCGCCCGTGGGTATTTGCACTTTTTACCTCCGTATTCGTAAAAAAAATAAAAAATTATCGTTTTTCGTGTTTTTTTACCCTAAAAACAGTTTACAATCGAAAAAATTTATGTTAAAATAATCTACGCAATTAACTTGATGCAAGAAAAATCGGAAAGAGAAGGAGAACATTATGCCTAATATTAAATCCGCTAAGAAAAGAGTTTTGGTTATCGAGAAGAAAACGATGCAGAACAAAGCGATCAAATCCGCGTTGAAGACGCAGGTCAAGAAATTCCTTGAAGCTGTCAACGCAGGCAACAAAGAAGAAGCAACGAAGCTTTATCCCGCAACCGTTTCCGCTATCGACAGCGCGGTTACGAAAGGCGTTATCCATAAGAACAACGCTAACAACAGAAAAGCTAAGCTTGCAAAGAAGCTTGCCGCTTTGAACTAACTCGCACCATTATCATATTATAAAATATGAGGGTCTGCCAAACGGTAGACCTCTTTTTTCGTGTAGTCCGTTTTCCCCTACTCTCCCCCGTTTTTTCAAGCGGGGGATTTTTTTGCTCCTTTTGTCGAAAAATATTATAAAAATGCCGTTCAAACGATTGACATATACGCCCCCTTTTCTTATAATATTATCATTAGAAAAGTTTATTTTAACTAAACTTTTCGTTTATTTTTAACAAACCGTATTCACGGGGAGGCATGCGTAATGGAATTAGGCGCAAAAATCAGGCAAATGCGGAACCAACTCGGCTTAACGCAAGAGGAGCTTGGCGACCGATGCGAGCTGACGAAAGGCTATATTTCCCAACTGGAAAACGACCTTAACAGCCCCTCGATCGCGACGCTTACCGATATCCTATCCGCTTTGGGCAGTAATCTCTCGGAATTTTTCCGTGAAGAACCGGAAGAAAAAGTCGTTTTCAGCAAGGACGAATTCATTGAAAAGAATTCGGACGGCGTATTATGGCACTGGCTTATCCCCAACGCGCAAAAGAATATGATGGAGCCTGTTTTGGTGGAGCTTGGCGAAGGCGGTACGACCGCGGGCGATATCCCCCACGAGGGCGAGGAGTTCGGCTACGTGTTAGAGGGAACTATCTATATCGTTTTAGGCAATAAACGGCATATTTGTAAAAAAGGCGAAGCTTTTTATTACCCCGCGAGCAAACCGCATTCTATCGTGAATAAAGGCAAGAGCAAAGCGAAATTCCTTTGGGTTTCGACGCCGCCGAATTTTTGATTATATAAACACTCGAAAACTTATTGGGAGCACACCTATGGAAAACAAAAAAGAAAAAAGCGCAAAGATCATTGAGCTGGTTGACGTATGCAAGCAATTCGACGGCGTTTCTATCGTCGAAAATATGAATCTGTACGTCCGAAAAGGCGAATTTATCACCTTCCTCGGTCCGTCGGGCTGCGGTAAAACCACTACGCTACGAATGATCGCGGGCTTTGAAATGCCGTCCAGCGGTAAAATTCTTTTAAACGGAAAAGATATCAGCGCGTTGCCGCCGAATCTTCGTCCCGTCAATACGGTGTTCCAAAAATACGCACTCTTCCCCCACCTCAACGTATTCGATAACGTTGCGTTCGGCTTAAAGCAAAAGCGCATCTCCACCACTTACCTCGATAAAAAGGGCAACGAAAAGGTAAAACATGAAAAATTACCCAAAGCCATTATTTCCGAAAAGGTCAAAAAAGCGTTGGAAGTAGTTGACCTCAGCGGGTTTGAAAAGCGCAGTATCTCCACGCTTTCAGGCGGTCAGCAACAGCGTATCGCTATTGCCCGCGCGATCGTCAACGAGCCCGAAATTTTACTTCTCGACGAACCGCTCGGTGCGCTCGATTTAAAGATGCGTAAAGAAATGCAGTTGGAATTAAAAGCAATGCACAAGCGGTTGGGCATTACCTTTATTTACGTCACGCACGATCAGGAAGAAGCGCTTACGATGTCGGACACTATCGTGGTCATGGCGGACGGCGCGATACAGCAAATCGGTACGCCCGAAATGATTTACAACGAACCGCAAAATACGTTCGTTGCCGACTTTATCGGCGAAAGCAATATTTTCACGGGCGTTATGCCCAAAGACGGGCAGGTTCGTTTCTGCGGAAAGTCGTTTGATTGCGTTGACGGCGGGTTTGAAAAGGACGAGCCCGTGGACGTAGTCGTTCGCCCCGAGGACGTCAAAATTTGCGCGCCCGAAGACGGAAAACTGAAAGGGAAAGTTACTTCCGTTATTTTTAAAGGTATCCACTATCAAATCTTGGTACAATGCGGAAGATACGAAATTGAAATACAGAGCACGACCACGCCGGAACTCGGGGCGACGGTCGGATTACTGATTGCCCCCGACGGTATTCACGTCATGAAAAAGAAATTCCGAGTCAATAAATTCACGGGCGTTATCACCAAACGCAACACCGTCGAATTTGGCGACGGAGAATTTGAATGCGACGTAACGCAGTTATATCCGAACAGTCATCTCGACGAAGAAGGGTATTTGATTACGGCGAAAGGCGAAAAGCTTGATTTGACAGACGTTGAAGTAAACGTTGAGGTCGGATTACACGATATCACGATGAGCGACGATCCCGACGAGGGCGGCGCGCAAGGGAATATCATTTCGTTGATTTATAAAAGTGAATATTACCGTTATATCGTGCGTACGGAAAACGAGGAAGACTACGTTTTGGCGTGCGAGGATCTTTGGAATGAGAACGACCGCGTTAGCTTGATTATTCCCAAGGATAAAATACGGCTTACTCTGAAAACGCAGGAGGGAAATAAACAATGACGAAAAACAAGCCCCGCCTGCGGTTTTCCCGCAAGCTGTTGGCGATCCCCTACGCACTGTTTTTGGCGGTGTTCGTGATCGTACCCCTCTTTATCGTATTATATTACGCCTTTACGAACGACGCGGGCGCGTTTACTTGGGAGAACGTCAAAGTATTTTTCAACGAGAGCGGAGAAGGTCTTATCGGATTCTTCACCTCGTACAACTTCAAAACGATTATGCGCAGTCTGTTCATATCGTTTATGAGTACGCTCATCTGCCTTTTGATTGCCTATCCCGTAGCGTACGCTATCACGCACTGTAAGCTGAAAAACAAATCGACTTTGCTTTTGCTGTTCATTGTGCCGATGTGGGTGAATTTCGTGCTCCGTATCAATGCGTTAAAGGAGTTTTTCGTGTGGATCGGGACTTATAATAAGTCGGATACTTGGAATATCGTAAACACGATTATCGGTATGGTGTACGATTTCCTGCCGTTTATGATACTGCCCATTTACACGACGATTATCAAGATAGACAAAAGTTATTTGGAAGCGGCAAAGGATTTGGGAGCGACGCCTGCAAAAGCGTTTTTGAAAGTAACGCTCCCCCTCTCGAAAGCGGGGATTGCAAGCGGTATTTCGATGGTGTTTTTACCCTCAATGACCAACTACGTCGTATCCAACTACCTCACATACCGTAACGTGAAAATTATCGGTAAGCTCATCGACGATTATTTTATGGGCGATCTTTGGCACGACGGGTCGTTTATCGCTTTATTGCTGTTGGTGTTTATGTTCCTCTTCACTTGGCTGACGGGCGGTTTTAAAGAGGACGAACAAACGGAAACGCGAGGTGCTTCGTTATGGTAAGATTAAAAAGTATTCTCAAATGGTTTTTCGTCGGGTTGGTGCTGCTGTTCATTTATTTCCCTATCGTATTCCTCACCGTAAACAGCTTCAATAAAAGCAATATGATACAGGAATGGGGTGGCTTTGACCTCGTACACTACGAATATTTCTTCAATTTCGAAAACGAACCGATACAGGTTGTGGGGCAAACACTGCTGCTTGCTGTGGTCGTGGCGTTGCTCTCCACTATCCTCGGCACAATCGGGTCTATCGGGATTTTCTACTCGAAAAAACGGGCAAGCGGTGCGCTTTCGGCGATTAACCGTATTCCCGTTATCAACGCGGACGTGGTAACTGCAATTTCGTTTGCACTTTTAATCGCGTTTTTAGGGATTGATAAAAACACGTATATCCCCTTAATTTTCGGGCAAATGCTACTTTGCACACCGTTCGTGGTGCTGTCGGTTATTCCAAAGCTTCGGCAAATGGATAACAATTTATACGAAGCGGCGCTTGACCTTGGCGCAACGCCCGCGAAAGCGTTGTTTTCGGTGATTATACCGCAAATACTCCCTGGCATTATTTCGGGCTTTTTGCTGTCCGTTACCCTTTCTTTGGACGATTACGTTATCGCGGCGTATACCAAGCCCGATTCGTTTAAAACCATCAGCACGCATATTTACGGGCTGGATAAAAACAATATCGTAGGTCCTGAAATTAAAGCGGCGTACTGGGCGTTTACGGCAATTATTTTCCTGATTATCGTACTCATCGTCGTAATATCGAATATTTTGGCGTACAAAAAAGCAGGAGGGAAAAAGAGATGAGAAAGAAACTCCGTGATTTCATCGCGTTAAGCGTTTGTTTTTCTATGCTCGTCCTGCCTGCCTGTAATTCCACGATAGGCGCAAACGGGAACGAACAACTCGTGCTCCGCGTCGGAAGCTGGGACGAGTATATCGACACGGGCGGAGAAGATAGTTACGTCGAGGGCAGCAAAGCACTTTACGACGAATTCGTGGAAGAATACAACGCGAAAACAGGCAAAAATATTGAACTCGAATACGTCCCCTTGCAAGACAACGAAACGATGTATAATAAGCTGAAAATGGGAGATACCTACGACTTGCTGTGTCCTTCCGAATATATGATTATGAAGCTTATTTCGGAAAATCAGCTACAACCGTTCCCCTCCTCCTTTTTAGACCCAACTATCGAAGGTAATTATTACGCGCAGAACCTCTCCCCTTATATCAAAAGTGAATTTGAGAAAGGCGGTTGGGAAAGCTACGTCGCAGGATATATGTGGGGTTCGACGGGATTTGTATACAACCCCGACGTTATCGCACCGAACAATCCGACAAAAGCGCGGGAAATTATGTCGAAATGGAGTGCGCTAACCGCAAAAGAAACCAAGCGGATTATCACCGCAAAGGACAACGTCCGCGATACCTATTTTATGGGGCTCGGTTTATATTACGAGCAACAGCTTTTAGAAGAAAAAGCTAAACTTGAACGGGGTGAAATAACTCTCTCCGATTACCAAACTACCTTACGGAAAAAAATGAACGATACCGACGACGAAACGATTAAGGGCGTGAGAAAGCTCTTGGAAGAGGTACGCGGTAACTTGTACGGATTAGAAACGGACGAGGGAAAACTCGATATTATCGCAGGGCGTTTGGGCGCGTCCTATCAATGGAGCGGCGACGCGGTGTTTACCCTCGACGAAGCGGAAAACGATAACGAAGGCACGAGAAATCCTCTCTATCTTGAATACGCAATTCCCCTTTCCGCGTCCAACCTTTGGTTTGACGGTTGGGTATTAACGAAAAACGTTTCTCCTGAAAAGGTAGAAATCGCCACGGAATTTATCAACTTCCTTTCCAGACCTATCAACGTCGTGCGGAATATGTATTATATCGGCTATACAAGCTGTTTAAGCGGCGACCCTAATGCGGAAGAAAATCTTATCTACGATTATATTTCGGAAACGTACAGTGCGGAAGAAGGCGAAGAAGACACCGTTGAGTACAACCTCGATTACTTCTTCGGCGACGGACATATCCTGACCGCTCCCGCCGACCAAGCGTATAGACAGCTATTTGCTCAATATCCCGACAGCAAAACTATTGAACGGCTCGTCGTCATGCAAAACTTCTCTCCCGAAAAGAATAAAACTCTAAATAGAATGTGGACGAGCATTAAATAAAACATTTTCCCTGAATACAGCAAAAAGACCTTGTTTTTGAGAAAACAGGGTCTTTTTTGACGGTTATTATGTCAGACATAGGTATTATGTTAGGCATAATACCCCGTTTTTAAACATAAATTATGTCACACATAGGTATTATGTGTGACATAATCGGCCTTTTGAAAGTTATAGAGCTCCGCCTCTCCCCCTTTAAAAAGCACGGGCTTCCCTTATTTTTCGTTTAAACCGAGGCGTTTATAGAGAATACTGCGTTCCGCTTCGGGATATTTATGCAAATGATAGAGAATAAACGTCGCAACGCATATACCAAGGATTACAGTAAGGATTATTGTACCCGTATCGAACACAACGCCTGTTCCAAGCCCCATTCTTGCGGGCGTATCAAGCAATAATCCACCGAAATTATACAACGCATGCACAAATGCGCAACAGAAAAGGTTTTGTGTTTTTATCAGTACAAATGCGAATACTCCGCCCATCAGCGTAGTATAAACCACCTGCAAAAGCGTTGGAATCAGCCCCGCCCCGCCGAATAAATTGGACAGGTGTACTAACCCGAATAAAACAGAAGAAACTATAAACGTTTTGGTTAGCCCCGTTCTATCCTTGGGGAACAAGCTTGCCAAGGCGGAGAATACTACACCTCGGAATACAAATTCTTCAAACAACCCCACGGAAATGCAATAGAGCGTAAAACAAAGGATATCCTCTGTGTCCGTGCGAACAAATTGCATATTGCCGTTAAAATAGGAAATAAACGGAAAGTTATTGATTGCCACGAGCAGACAAGGAATCGCATATCCAAGCTGGCGCACGCGCCCGAAAAGGCGTATTTTCATAAAGAAAAGCAATCCTACGACAATCAACGCGCAAATAAACTGACGGGTTGCCGTTTCCAGCCATTTATTACGTATTCCGTCGGCGCTATACTGTAAAGGGAATACCGTAATAAGCAACAAAACCACTCCTAAAAGCGCGATTATTGACCATGCGATTATATTCCCGATTGACCTTTTTTCGTTTGATTTCGGCACGTTTTAAGCCCCTTTTTTATATTCCTGTTATATTATACCACTTTTCTTGTCCCTTGGCAAGAGGTTTACGCATTTTATTCCCTATTCCCTCACAAAAACCTTGTTCTATTGCTTATTTTCCATTTTAATTTACGGGCTTTTAAAGGGGGTTATTTGAAACGATATTGTTTGCTCTGACTAGGAATTCAAGCATAGCACAATTTGCGTTAAAAACGCATTTTATCAAGCCTTTTGGTATAGAAAAAACAGCTTATTCAAAGGAATAAGCTGTTTTTTGTAGTTGCTGTTAAGATTATTTAATGATCTTAGCGATAACGCCGGAACCAACCGTTCTGCCGCCTTCACGGATAGCGAAACGAAGACCTTCTTCCAAAGCAACGGGCTTGATAAGAACAACTTTCATTTCGATGTTGTCGCCAGGCATAACCATTTCAACGCCTTCGGGAAGTTCGATCATACCCGTAACGTCCGTCGTTCTTACGAAGAACTGAGGTCTGTAATGGTTGAAGAATGCAGTATGACGGCCACCTTCTTCCTTCGTCAAAACGTATACCTGAGCGGTGAATTCCGTACCGGTAGCAACCGTGCCGGGCTTCGCAATAACTTGACCTTTCTGGATATCCGTTCTGTTGATACCACGGAGCAACGCACCTACGTTGTCGCCTGCCTGTGCTTCGTCAAGGAGCTTGTGGAACATTTCAAGACCGGTGATCGTCGTCGTCATGGGCTTATCGATAAGACCAACGATTTCAGCGGGTTCACCAACGTGAGCTACACCACGTTCGATACGACCGGTAGCAACAGTACCACGACCAGAAATCGTGAATACGTCTTCTACGGGCATAAGGAAGGGTTTGGAATCTTCACGAGCGGGCGTAGGGATATAGCTGTCAACAGCATCCATAAGTTCAAGGATAGGAGCTACTGCGGGATCAGCCATGATTTCTTCAGCCGACTTGTCGGAAGAAGCAACTTCCAATGCCTTCAATGCGGAACCGCGAATGATGGGCGTATCGTCGCCGGGGAAATCGTAGGAAGAGAGCAAGTCTCTGATATCCATATCAACGAGGTCAAGGAGTTCTTCGTCGTCTACAAGGTCGGTCTTGTTCATGAATACAACGATGTAGGGAACGCCTACCTGACGAGCGAGCAGGATGTGCTCACGGGTCTGGGGCATGGGACCGTCGGTAGCAGCACAAACGAGGATCGCACCGTCCATCTGTGCAGCACCCGTAATCATGTTCTTAACGTAGTCAGCGTGCCCCGGGCAGTCAACGTGTGCATAGTGACGGTTGTCCGTCTGGTATTCAACGTGCGCGGTGTTGATTGTGATACCACGTGCTCTTTCTTCGGGAGCTTTATCGCTTTCGTCGTATCTCATCTTCTGAGCGCCGCCGCGAGCTGCCATTACCATCGTGATAGCTGCGGTCAAAGTGGTCTTACCGTGGTCAACGTGGCCGATAGTACCAATGTTAACGTGGGGTTTGCTTCTGTCAAATTTAGCTTTTGCCATAATTAAAATCCTCCGATTTTTCTATAAATATTTATTGATTTAAAAATGATAACCTATCCACTTTCGGACGCAGCTATCTATCATTTTTACAAATGATATTTGATAAAATAGATATGCCCTTAAAGGGACAATCATATTATATCGTAAAATTCCAAATTTATCAAATGTTTTACGGGTGTTTTTGCAAAATTTTTGATAAATTTCCGTCCTTTCCCGTATTTTTCAACGGGAAAGCGACGAGTTTTTTTAAATTAGTCTTTCTTACCGCGTTTTTCGATGATTTCCTTCGAAATGCTGGAAGGTACTTCGCTGTAATGGTCGAACTGCATCGTGAACTGACCGCGGCCTTGCGTTCTCGAACGGAGCTCCGTTGCGTAACCGAACATTTCGGACAGAGGGATCTCTGCGTCGATAATCTTCGCGCCGTTTCTATCGTCCGTACCAAGGATAGTACCGCGACGGCCGGAAACGTTACCCATCAAGTCGCCGAAATAGTCTTCGGGCGTGATGATTTGAACTTTCATGATCGGTTCAAGCAATACGGGGTTAGCTTTCGTCATACCGTCCTTAAAACCGAGCGAACCTGCGATTTTGAACGCCATTTCGGACGAGTCAACTTCGTGGTACGAACCGTCGTAAACAACAACCTTGAAGTCCACCATTTCATAGCCTGCAAGGAAACCGTTTTTCGCTGCTTCCTGAATACCCTTGTCGATTGCGGGGATATATTCTTTGGGAATAGAACCGCCAACCGTAGCGTCTTCAAACGCATAACCTGCGCCGGGTTCTTGGGGAATAAGACGAAGCTTACAGTGACCGTACTGACCTTTACCACCCGACTGACGCTTGTACATACCCTCTGCTTCCACTTCTTTGCGGAAGGTTTCTCTGTATGCAACCTGCGGTGCGCCAACGTTTGCTTCTACCTTAAATTCACGGAGCAAACGGTCAACGATGATGTCAAGGTGAAGCTCACCCATACCTGCGATAATGGTTTGACCCGTTTCTTGATCGGTATACGTCTTGAAGGTGGGGTCTTCCTCGGCAAGTTTGATAAGCGCCATCGTCATTTTTTCCTGACCTGCTTTCGTCTTGGGTTCAAGGGAAAGCTGGATAACGGGTTCGGGGAATACCATCTTTTCGAGAATGATGGGATGCTTTTCGTCGCAAAGCGTGTCGCCCGTCGTCGTGTATTTCAAACCAACGATTGCGCAGATGTCGCCCGAACAAATTTCGGGGATATCCTTTCTTTCGTTGGAGTGCATTTGTACCAAACGGCCAACGCGTTCTTTCTTCTCTTTCGTCGAATTGTAAACGTACGAGCCAGCAGCCAAAACGCCCGAATATGCACGGAAATATGCAAGCGAGCCTACGAACGGGTCGGTTGCAATTTTGAAAGCAAGACCTGCGAAAGGTTCGTCATCCGACGTCTTTCTGATCTCTTCTTCTTCCGTATCGGGGTTAATACCCTTAACGTGGTCTACGTCCAAAGGACTGGGCAGGAAGTTGATAACCGCGTCGAGAAGGAACTGAACGCCCTTATTCTTATACGAAGAACCGCAAAGCATAGGGATTGCTTCCATCTTCAAGCAACGAATACGCAAGCCTGCAACGATATCCTCTTCGGACAAATCGCCGTCTTCGAAGTATTTTTCCATAAGCTCGTCGCTTGCGGAAGCCGCTTCTTCAACGAGCTTCGCTCTGTATTCGTTCGCGATATCCATCATGTCCGCAGGAATTTCTTCCTTACGGAAATCTTTACCGAGGTCGTCATAGTAAACCTCTGCTTCCATTTTAATAAGGTCGATGATACCCTTGAAGGAATCTTCCTTACCGATGGGAAGTTCAATGGGAACGGGGTTTGCGCCAAGTCTTTCGCGAATCATATTTTCAACGCGGAAGTAGTCGGCACCGTTGATGTCCATCTTGTTGACGTATGCGATACGGGGAACTTTGTAGTTGTCCGCCTGTCTCCATACGGTTTCGGACTGCGGTACAACGCCGCCCTTCGCGCAGAAGGTTGCGACCGCACCGTCAAGTACGCGGAGCGAACGTTCAACCTCTACCGTGAAGTCAACGTGACCCGGGGTATCGATGATGTTGAAACGGTGGCCTTTCCAAATACAGGTGGTAGCGGCGGACGTAATCGTGATACCGCGTTCCTGTTCCTGTGCCATCCAGTCCATGACAGCCGTACCTTCGTGCGTATCGCCGATCTTGTGGGTTTTACCCGTGTAGAACAGGATACGTTCGGTCGTGGTGGTCTTACCGGCGTCGATATGAGCCATAATACCAAAGTTTCTGGTGTGGAATAAATCGTATTCTCTTGCCATATCTTACCTCTTTTAGAATCTGAAATGAGCAAACGCTTTGTTTGCCTCAGCCATTCTGTGCGTGTCTTCTTTCTTCTTCACGGAACCGCCCGCGTTGTTATACGCGTCCATGAGCTCCGCTGCCAAACGCTTGGACATCTCTCTTTCGCTTCTCTTTCTCGTGTTGATGACGATCCAACGGATTGCGAGAGTTTGACGTCTTTCGGGTCTGATTTCGATAGGAACCTGATAGTTTGCACCACCTACACGGCGAGCTTTAACTTCTACGACAGGCATTACGTTTTCCATAGCCTGCTTGAAGATCTCCATCGGGTCCATATTGAGTTTTTCACCCATAATTTTAAATGCATCGTAAACGATAGTCTGCGCCGTACCTTTTTTACCGTCGAGCATAATCTGATTGATAAGCTTGGTTACGACTTTGCTGTTATACATAGGATCGGGCAGAACGTCTCTCTTCGGGACATTACCTCTTCTAGGCATAGTGTTTTATCCTCCTTTTAATAATTTTGATAAGGGCTTTACCCTTCACAGTACAGCTATCGCG
>JAZNDR010000004.1:0-33229 GCA_045588185.1 Candidatus Scatosoma sp.
CTCCTTGGCTCACAGAACGACATGGCTACGATCCGACTTCAAAGTGAAAAACAACGCGAGATACTGCCAGTGCTTCGGCTCGAACACGAGCAAGAACAGCGTGCAAATCAACACGACGAACACCACCCCCCACGCATAAACGGAATGGAGTTTGCTCAATTCCCGTTCGGGATTTTCCGCGGGTATCGCTTCGATAATCGGGCTCACGAGCACCTCTGCAAGTCCGCTTGCCGAGGAAAAGATAACCGTACCGAGAAGCAAACCCAAATAGACGAAATTCGGGAAAACCCAGGGCGCGCACGCAAAGATAATAAATCCTATTATCGCAAGCACGGGCATAAGCTTCACCGTTTTGTCGATATTGAATTTATGCGAAAAAAAGGAAAACACAAGGTCGATTGTAAGCTGTGTAACGAAGTTGACAAGCACGAGTGTTCCCAAAAGGGAATAGGAAATTCCGTAAAGGGAACGGAAGGTCAAAAACAGAACGGGCGAAAGATTACTCACGACGGACATAGTGATATTCGCGGTATAGCACGCATATTTTAAGCGTTTGTATTTCTTTTCCATAATTCTCCTCAATGCCGTTTCTTATAAAAAACGATACCTAAAACGATTTGCATAACCGAAATTACCACGGCAAACCCCAGCGGGAGTAAACCCCAAAAATTTTGTTTATCTACTATCAACGCAATTCCCCATATCGCAAGCGCGAATACGCCGACAAGCACGACGATCGCCAAAAGCGTGGCTATCGTTTTATGCTTCTTCGTAATGTTCTTTTCGGGAACGACGAGCATCATCAATTCCATATAAATTTCTAAAAATATTTCAATGAGAATATCCATAGCGGTATTATAACACCTTTTTTTGAAAAAGTAAATCAGAAAATGCAAAATGCAGGATTTAAAGAATACCTATTCGGCAAGAATTTGGTTACGCAAATAAAAATTTTTATCAAAAAGGCACTGCGAATACTCGCATAATCACCAAAAAAGGCGAACTCATAACGAGTTCGCCTTTTTTGGTGTAGTGCCTAGCATAGTCTAAATGCGCACCGCATATAATAATTTTATGAAAAAAGCAAAACCTTATATCTTTTCCATTTTAATCGCTTTAACGGTCGGCGGTTTATCCGCTTTGGCAATAGCCAATAATATGAATGTTTACGATAAAATAAACGCCCCGCTGTTATCCCCGCCCGGTTGGCTTTTCCCCATAGTTTGGACGATATTATTTATTTTAATGGGGATTAGTTCAGCGATAATCTTCACAAGCGAATTCAAGCAAAAGGACGACGCACTTTTTATTTATGCCGTCAGCCTTGTGCTCAATTTTTCGTGGAGTATATTTTTCTTTAATATATTATCGTTCATTGTTTCTTTTATTATCCTTGTCGCACTTTGGCTATCAATTATTATTACAATCATTAAGTATTACAAAATCAACAAACTTGCGGCATGGTTACAGCTCCCCTATTTGCTTTGGGTTACGTTTGCAGGATACCTGAACTTTGCAATCATTCTTTTAAATTAATTTTATATATTCCTTCGTCCGAGCCACACGCAAACGCACCCCCAAAGGGGTGCGTTTGCGTGTGGTGCGGACGAAGGTAATAAATCCGAACCTTTTTATCAACTCAAAGCATCTAAAAATCGTTGCATTTATTACGGAATAAACGGTCGATTTATTTTAAATTAAATTCCAAAGTTTAGATAACCCTTACAAATTTTCCAACGATACACCATTTTATATTGATTTTTCTTTTAATCAGTGCTATAATGATTACGCTACATATTTTAATATGCCTTTTCATAGGGAATACTATTGGTAAAAATGTATTCTCTCCCTTATGATTAGGTAAAATATGTAGCAATATTGAGAGATACGTTTTTCGGCGTATCCCTCGGGGTACGCTTTTTTATTGGGAGTTATGCTTATGAAAAAAATTTTAATCTTTGTTCTCGCTCTATTATCAATATTTTGTTTTGCCTCTTGTAAAGACACAAGTTCAATAATATGCCCTACATGCGGATATGAAAATGTATCTAATGCTAAATTCTGCCAATCTTGCGGAAAATCTGTTTCACCTTCCAATAATGAAGATGATAATATAGAAACACAAAAACCTCACGAACATAATTTTAAGAGCACTATAACAGAGCCTACGTGTACAACCGCAGGTTATACTACATATACTTGCGAATGTGGAGCGACATACAAGGATGATTACAAAAATGCTACGGGTCATAAATGGAACGAAGCTATCTGCATAACACCTAAAATGTGCCCTGTATGCAAAGCAACTGAAGGAGAACCCGAAGGACATACTTTTGAAGATGGTGAGTGTATTTATTGTTATGAGGATGATCCTGATTATATTGCATTAACACTTACATCCGACAAGTATAACATTATTCTTGAAGAAAATAGTGATATTGTCTATATCACTATGATTGGTGGCGAAACTGTTACATATGATATAGCGGATACAAGTGTGGTCCGTTGCGAGTGGGGTGAGTGGGATGGTGATGTCATTTCTCTTACATTTACGCCTATTTCAAACGGAAATACCGTTGTTACTGTCTATATCAAAGGTTATGATAAAAGTATTGAAATCAATGTTTCGGTAGAAATGCCTGAAACAACATTGACTATTGATGAATTGGGTAAGGAATACAAATATTATCCAACGTATGGTTCACTTGCTTATAATGTGAATGTGGTTAATTCCGCAACCTATACTGTAGATACAGGTCATTTAGATTATGATGGTACTGTAACTATAACAGTTGACTTGATTGTTTCTATGACCGAGTATAATACGAGCTATGGGTATATCAACATAGATTATGAATTGTATAACGAAGCTGGCGTTTGCATTGAAACTGGATACGTTTGGGTTGATTTCAAGTATATAGGACGTTCCTACGCTTATAGCATAACATTCTTTGACTTAAAGCCCGGAGATTATACATTGAGATTCTACGATACTTACCAATAATGCATTAGGAGAAGTTATGAATAGCTTTATTACAAATGAAGGAAAAACCATATATTACAAGGTCGTTGATAATTACTCTGAAAAAGTGAGAGCTGTCAACGGCGTAGAGAAAATAGGTAGATATATTTATTTTTATGACGAAAAACAGAACTTACTCAAATGGAAAAGAATATACGGCGAGTATGACGAAATGCAAAATGTTTCCACAATAATGGCAAAAGAACTATATGAAAAAAACTAAATGCCGAGGAAAATACAACTACATTGAATTTGTTGATATCCGCAAACTAAATTATGCATGTAGAAAAATTAAAAACTTTTACACAAATAGGCAGATGTCCAAGAACGTGGACATCTGCCTATCGTTTTTATATAACAAAAAAGAACCACCCGAAAGGTTCGGATAGTTCCCGTCTGGTGCGGACGAAGGGACTTGAAGCCTATTATTAAAACGCTGGAAGTCTTTAAAATAAAGGCTTCCAGCGTTTTCTGTCCTAATCCTGTTCCAAAATAAATTTGACTTTAACACAGACGGCTCCGAATCAAAAAACTGTTTCTAAAAGCCTTTGTCGTAAAGGCTTTTAGTTTCCTGTTCCATCACCCCTTGAACTGTGATGGCGTGAACATTTCAATATTCTCCTCATCATCACAAGCAAAAATATATAAATTCAACACCTTCGCCATTTCTTTGGGAATCCGTCTTAAAGCAACGTCTGCTGCTTGCGCAACAACTCTTCATTTTCACGCAATAATTCTAATATTCGCTCATTGTTTTTTATGATTTTTTCTTTTGTTGTTTCCAAACTCATTTTACCGCCTCTATTAACTCTCTACGAAATACAATCAGTTAATCAAGGATAATATTCTCTACCTGATTAGGCTTAAAAAACATAATGTAATAGATAGGCATATATACCGTTCCATTTTCCTCTACCCTAACTTCTCGAGCATTAGAGAATACTATACCCTTTTTTACATTATAGGTTTCATTCGAAAGGAACGTATTAATTGCTTTATGAATCGCATAATTTTTTCCCGATTTCACCTCAATCGGTAACGCCGAAAGCGCGTCGTAATCGTCAATTACAAAATCCACTTCGCCTTTACTTCTTACGTCGTAATAAAATAAATCAAAACCGTGTGCTTTTAATTCCGTCGCTACCACGTTTTCGTAAACCGTTCCAAGGTTAATACTGCTTTTATCGTTAAGAATTGCCATAGGATTGTTCTTATATAGAATAGCTGTAAGAATACCAACGTCATTCATATACAATTTCAAGAGATTCTTTTTACTCGACTGTATAACGGGGAATTTTGGCTCTTTAATTGCGTTTACGGAAAGAGCAATCCCTGCACTCGTCAAATACTCAAATTCATCCTGATAATGTTCATATAATCCTTTGTTCTTGTTTTCAATGTTTTTGAATACAATTCGTTTCTTTTTATTCTCAAGATTAGAAGGAATCATATCGTAAATCTTTCGAATAACAAGTTTTTCCTCTTGATCGTATTTAGCAGCGTCTGCCGCATAATATTGGTGTATTTCTTCTTGAATCGCACGAATTTTTGCAATGTTTTTTGTTTCTACATAAGCATTAACAGCATCAGGAAGTCCACCCACAAGAAGATATTTCTTAAATAAATCCAACAGTCGATTGTGCATCGCCTCATCTAAAGATTTTTCCGCCAGATAATATTGCTTAAGCGTATTGATTGCAAAGTCGTTGAAACCGTTAGCTTTGATAAATTCCTCAAAATCAAGTGGATACATTCTTACAACGTGAATACTCCCCATTGGAATGGAGGAGGTCAAGGAAAGTGTAACTCCAAGCAATGAACCGCTGGCAATATAAGTAAATTTATCGTCTTGCCTTAAAAATTTAAGCATGGTGATTAACTCAGGATACGTTTGAATTTCATCCAAAAAAATTAACGTGTTTCGTTTATCCCCCATTAAACCGCCATACTTTGTGCTCAACTTAAAATAGAAATCATTTACGGAAGTAATATTCGCAAATAATTGTTCACGCTTAAAATCTTCCATAAGATTGATTTCAATATAATTTTTGTACAACGCCTTACCAACGTAACGAATAATATATGTCTTGCCAATTTGACGAGCACCATCAATAAGCATAATCTTATTTGAATTAGATTGTAAATGTTCACGGATCGTGGATTCAATCTTTCTAAATAACATAATCACAAGCCTCTAATACGATTTCATAATGATTATAGCACAATAAAGAAAACTTTTTAAGTATTTTTACAGAAAAAAAATAGACCTTTTCAAACTTTTTAATTGCTTTTAGATAAACTTTTTCTTACTATTAATGAAAGACTTTTTAATAACGGCTAAATATAGCCAATTAAAAACGAGCGTTTTTCGCGTTAAAACAGCTCGTTTTCTTAATTTATTACAGCATTTATAATTTCGTACAAACAAAATTAGGTGTAAGGATTAACAGCCAGTTTTCTAAATTTTTCGAAATCGCTATAATCCTTTATTTTAAAGGGTTTCAGCGTTTTATAAAATTCCAAGTTACCATTTGGTTACCACTTTTTAAAAATTCTTTTACACAGATTAACAGCCAGTTTCTTTAAATTTTCAAAATCGCTACAAGCCCTTATTTTAAAGTCTTGTAGCGATTTTATTAAAATCAAGTTTCCATTTAGTTACCGTTTTTTGAATCGAGTTTTAATAGTGGTTCAATTACTGTAACCTCTTTAATAATTCTTTCGCTTTGTCTATAACTTTTTCGGCAACCCCGACTTTAAAAATAGAAGATCTTGATTCGTATCCCCCCTCTTCATACGCCTCTTTCATAGGAAAATATCCCGCAAAATCGTTCGTACAGCAACAAGGAAAAACAAGGTCAAACCCTTCCGTTTCTTTTATGGCTCTACCTACGCCTGTAAATGGTTCACCCGGTAATCCTACAAATGCGATTTTCCCTATCTTTACTACACTAATTGGCAAAGTGAAAAAAGTCGGTCCGTGCTCTAATCTTAACATCCTTTCTGCTTCCGCTATAACCGTAGTCAACATCATTCCTTGATATGGTATTTCAGAATCTAATCCCGCATTATGCAATTCTAAATATTTTTTTGCAAGCGGCAAGTCCTCCGCAGTGGGCATTTGAGACGGAACTTCAACGTTTTCTTTTATAAAACATATATCGTCTGTCTTTACATAACATACTTTATCATAAACTTGCATAACTGCACCCGCAACGACCCTGCCGATATGCCTTGCGTGTCCGTATCCCCGAGAACAACCGTCAAAATCATGAAACATATCATTGAAATCCCCGCCGACTGGATGCACGTTTACGTGATTCACATCTCCTTGGGCGCCGTTTAAACAAATACATTTCGTATTCTCTATCGATTTTTCAACAAAGCGACGCGCAAATCCAAGCCAATCCGCAGAAATTAAGTTACCGCCTACCGTGTCAGGATGATTTGCAAAATTCGCAAGAATAATACTGTCCGCACCTTCTCTATCTATCCGAAGTACGTTTACGCGCTCGTCTACTTCTCCGATAGGCTCTTGAATATTGGGATTATTTACACCAGGGTTCGTCATTATCGAACCGTCTTTCATACGAAAACGACGAATAAACGCCACTTTTTTTGCCTCACCAATCCCATATCCAATTTTTGCAGGTTTTAAATCTTGTATAGCTAAATAAGCAGCGTCTATACATTTTCTTTCTAAACTTACCCAATAATCCTGCAAAATTTTTTCGTTTTCACCATAGAGTATACTTGCCCCTGGTCCTGTATGCGTATGCGTTGCGTGAATAAATACGGCATCTGCACTGACACCTGTTTTTTCAGAAATCTTTTCTCGGAATAAATCCAGCTTTTCTTTAACCAACCCGCAATTATCTACGCTCATAATAATCGCTGAGTCTTTATCTTTTTTTAATACTACCGCATTAACCTCTAATTCATCTAATACACCCTCAACTTTTCTTTCAATATAATACCCTCTAATCGGAGTACCGATTGACGGTGTGATATTGCATCTTGCAAAACCCGCATACAATTTACTTTCCATAATTATCTCCAAATTTATAATAACCTTTTGATTATAATGCGTTTCTTTTAAGCATTTAAGTTTTTGAACTGTTTTAAAAAAGCTTTCATAAAAAACAACAATAAAAGTACTCCTATGGCAAGCACAAATATAACGCCATAAGCAATACTCCATCCCCATACGTCGATAATTTTACCGATAAGCATAGGCGCAACGCCACCTGAAATACAAATTACGGCATTCACAAGCGCACTATATCCTGCAACATTGATTTGTTCTTTCATTTTAAAGGGAATTACACTTAAAACTATTGCTTTTACGCCTTGTGTAAGAACAACAAATATTAAACACAAACCCAAAGCAAATAAAACGTGCACATTATAAAAGAATACCAGTAACAACGAAACAGGTAACGCAAATAATAAATATCGAATTGCAACAGTTATAAAACTAAGATTTTTTTCACACGCACTAATGGTAAGCATCGGTCCAAAAGTAATTGCGATTGGTGCAATTATCGAAACGTATATAGAAATATTTTGACTAAGCCCGTGTACATCCACCAAAAGTGCCGTTATATAATTCATTACCCCATAGTACAGCGAAGATATAAAAATTGCGCATAAAATTACAAAAAGATAAAAACCTGCGATGATTTTCTTGTTACGCAACAAAAAAGGGGGTTGTTTTTCTTGGCGCACTTCCAAATTTTTGAATTCGCCGTTGTCTTGTTTCACTTCTTCAAGACGCTTACATTTAAATGCCGTAACGGCGAAAATGACAAGCGAAAGTAAAAACACTCCACCAAATAAAAAATACGGAACCCGCCATAAATCCCAAGTGATAAAAAATGCGCAAAACGCATAAGCAACTACCGTGCCGACGGCATACATAGCATTCATAACTTTATTGGCTTTGGTTAATAATTTCGAGGGTAGGTATTTCGTCAAAATATGGTTACATCCACAATAAATACCCGCTTGAAATAACCCAGAAAGCCCAAAAAATAGACAAATACTCTCTATATTTTCTGATGTTCCTATCAATATCGTCGCAAATGCCGCCAAAGGAACGGTAAAAAGCACGTATTTTAAAATGTTTACTTTTTGTATCAAAATAAATAAAGCTATCTGTGCAAGCCCATATAAAACAAAGTAATACGTATTTGCCACGCTCGCCTCTGCATATTGAAGCGACCACATATCGACTATATATTTTTGTTCCGCCATGAATATCGCCTTTGATGCCATACTTGAACCATACAAGAAGGCACAAGCAAAAATCAACCAATTTCCGTATATGTTTTTATTTGCTTTCATTTTTTTTCTCTTCTCTTATATTTTAATACAAGCCCTTAATTTTCAATATGGCGAAAGAGGATATAATCACATAAATTATTCTACCGCAGAAACAAATCAATCGAAGGTGTTTTCTCTTAAAATCCACTTGCCATCCGTAAAATCCGGGAACGCCACGGTTTGACCGGTTGCAAGGGATTGTTCGGATAACACTGAAATACACGCCCACGTCGCATAATCATAGACGTCTATGGGCATAGGCTTATTCTCTCTCAGGGCTTCAAAAAAGCCCTCAAAAACCAAAGCGTCCATGCCTCCATGTCCTTCCTTACCCGGCGTATAACCTATCCAACGTTTATGTTCATATTGTTCGTAGTATTTTCCTATATTGTTAAAATGCTCCGTCCACTCCCAATTTTCTTTGGTAAATTCCGAATCCAAATATACCGATTGGTTTTCCTCACAGATTAACCCCTTTGTCCCTTCCACTAAAAACCCGCGAGAATAATAACGTGGCAAACTTGTAGCCAACGTAATCGTTACCGTTTCTCCATTTTGGCACTCGATTACCGTAGTAACAACGTCCGATTGGTTAAATTGTACTCCTTTCAAGTGTTCAATATTCTTTTCTTCTACATACTCGCGCAAACCGACTGACTTGCTCCCAAAAGAATGAAGAGCGAGAAATCGATTTCCGCAATTAATATCCAAAAGCTTGGCAATCGGTCCTATTTCATGCGTGGGATAATTTTCACAATTTCTATGAATGTATTGTTGCAAACGATAATGCCGATTTTCCTTTCCGCTAGTTACCTCCTCTCGCAAATCATGACGATAGGCACCTTCACAATGCACAATTTCACCAAGCAATCCTTGACGTTTCATTTGCAAGGCTAAAAGTTCCATTCTCCCATAACAACAATTCTCCAACATCATAATAGGCGTTTGTGTTCTTTCGTAACACCGTACAAGATCCCAAAGTTGTTGCAAACTGTATGCTCCGCCTACCTCACACGCTACCGCTACACCTTTTTCCATTGCGTAAATACTTACCTTGATATGCGCCTCCCAAGAGGTAGCAACAACAACGGCATCCAATTGATTTTCATCGATACACGCTTTATAATCCGTGTACAATTTTGGATAAGCAAAACCATCCTCTTGCATTTCTTTAGCCACGTATTCGCAACGGTCTATATATTCGTCGCAAACGGCTATAAAATCTACGTCATCTCTAAATTTTAACGCCACACGATATAAGCCTTCGCCTCTACCTCCTACGCCTATTAGTGCAATTTTAAATTTCTTTTTATTTTCCATACTTCAAACTCCTATTGTTAGTATAATAATCTATTTTTTTGATTAAGGGAAATCCACCTCGCCGAAATCCTGTTGTCAACAAGCAGATAAAGTCTATCCTCAACTTCTCTGTTTTCTCTTGTTCCCTGCTTATTCTTTTCGTTTTTTCCCGATTAGCACATAGCTTTCTTGCCCTTTTAAGGTGTGATTTACCGTATAACTGCCATTTTCGCAAACATTCGCAACGGTACGCACCATATCGTTATCAGGCGTAAAAATTTTCAATTCGTCAAACGCATAGGGCGATTGAATATGTAACTGCGGATAATCGTCTTCCGCAAAATTCACGCAAACCATATATACGTTGTCGTCTTTATCGAATGCGTAAATACAAACGTTTTCTTCCTGAATAAAATACAGCGATTTCGCGTTGACGGTATTATTTCTTAACGCTTCTTTTACCGCGTAAGCCCGCAAAGGGCAAATTAGCGAAATAGGTATATATCGGTAGAAATTGATATTTTTATAAGGAAATACAAGCGTATTACCGACCGATACAATTGCGTCTCCTACCTTTTCCTCGTTATAATTGAGCATATTCGTATGTACCGTTTTTTCTGCCGTTGCATTGTAACGAATATGGTAATAATCCCCGCAAAAGTACTGTGCCGTCGCCCGCAAACAATCTACTCCCATAATCTCCGCGCCCGTTGCGTCCTGCTCCATAGAATGCTTACCTTGTCCCTCTTCGAAGATTTCGTAATCCTCTGCACCGATTAGATATAACAACCCCATATCCTTCAATGCTTCTATGTTATCGCCCGTAATAATCACAAAATTGTTTTTAAATAGCATAATAATTTGCTCGCGCGTAAAATTGCGTAGCACTTGTCCTGAAACGGCGACGACTTCACCTTTGACGTTAATATTAAACGAATATGTACACGCAATACCGATTTGTTCAAGATATGCAAACAACCAACCGTCGGAAATATTAAAACCGAAATCTTTCGGGTTTTTCACGGTATAAGCCGAGTTCTCATTGATAAGCACCTTTACCCCTACCATATTTTCAGGGGAAATGCCTATCTCATTTAACCTTCCCAAATATCCTTTAACACTCTTTAATACCTTTGCGTACGCACCGCCGTTTACAATCCCGTTGCCGTTGAATTCGAAAATACTCAACGTGTCACCTTTCAGACAAAGCGGTGCGCTCGTCAAAAGCTGGTATTTGAAATATTTCGCGCTCTTGGTATACATCGAATGTGGGAAATTTTCCATTTCAGAAACGCAATTCGCGTAATCACCCGTTATCTTACGAGTAAACATACTCGCCTCATTGAAATCCCAAGCATATTCCTGCATGCCACGCTGGCGGTAAGAGTTTAAACAAATACGGTTATAAGGCTTTTCTCGCCCGTCAGATAAAATACCAAAAATATCGCGGTATTGTCTGCCCTCGTTCAAGCCTGCGCCACCCGTCATCAGCCCAAATTTCTTTTGCCCTTTTATATTTTTCATCGCATACAAGAGAATGTCTTTCAACGTAAAACGCTGTACGTCTAAATACGCTTTTCGTATTTTTTCGTCGGTAAATATTTTTTTTACAAATGTTTCCCGATCGTAAGAAGTTTCTGCCGTCGCATTAAACAACTTCATATGCTCGTCGCAAAAACACCCGTACTCTACGGGCCTGTGATTAGAAAAACGAAAATCATCTTCAAACCATAAAATTTCAGGCTGTAACGTTTCTACGTAAAACGAATAAAGATGTGCAAAATACTTTCGCCAATTTTCACAAAGCGGACAAACCACCCGTTCGGCTTTCGTGCCGTCTGCGCCCACCATTACACGGAAATTTTGTCCTGCTTTTAGTTTTCTTCCGCCGTCGTAGTGGGAAAACGTACACCAAGGATTTAAAGAAATAGTAATACCGCGTTCTTTTAAAATTTCTTTGGCGCGCAAAATAACGTCGGTGTATTTTTTTGCTTCTTCTAACGTGATATGTCCCGTGTTTACCTCTTCCGCGGACACGAAAAACATCACGTCGTCTATCAGAGCCTCTTGGCAAAAATCAAGCAACGCGCTCATGCGCTTTTCAAAGTCCGCAGACGGTATTAAACTAAATCGTAAACTGTAATGTCGCATAATAAAGATCCCTAATTTAAATTGTCAAAAAATATATCGCCAATATAAAAATATGTCAGCATCCTCTCTTTTCACATCCGTAGCCCTTTCCTGCTTTTTATGCGTTTAAAACCGAACGTAAATACGCAATCGTTTTTTTAACGTCTTCCGCCCTGTCTTTGCCTGTAATTTCGCGTTCGATATATAAGTCCCCCTTATAACCGTTATTTAAAAGCTTCGGTAAAAATACGGGGAAATTCACTGCGCCTTCTCCAACCTGCCGTTCTTTCCCCAATTCGTGAAAATCCTCGCTTGGATAAACGCCGTCTTTCACGTGTACGCCACGAACCTTATCCCCATATAAATCCAGAGCGTCAATCGGATTTGCTTTTCCGTATAAAATAAGATTTGCAGGGTCTAAATTTACCCCTAAATTATTTGCCCCCACGTCGGAAAATAAGCGCATAAGCGCTGTCGGCGTTTCCTGTCCTGTTTCAAAATTAAAGTAAATATCCCTTTCTCCGCAATAGTCGGCAATTTCTTTTACGGCACTTACCACGCCCCCGTATAAGGGGTCGCACGGCTGTTCGGGAACAAATCCCACATGCGTCGCCATATCGTGCACTCCTAATTTTAAAGCAAATTCGGCTCCTTTCTTTAATTCGCTTAACCGCATCGCACGATATTTTTCCGGAACAAGTCCAAGCGTCGTAGGCCCCTCGGTGAAATTCCAAATATTCGGTCCGCTCCAACCGCACCAAAACGAAGTTATCCGAAGTTTGCCGTCTAACATTTTTAATAGTTTTTCCGCGTTTTCTTCCGTCATTAAATGCAAGCTGATATCATTCGCCAACACTTGCACGGTTTCCAAACCCGCGTCCACCATTTGGTCTAATAAATCTTTTTCCTCGTCATTGAAAAAATGACTTAAATTTTGAATAATTCCTATCGAATTTTTATACATGTTTCTCGTCCTTTATAAGCTATTCTCTTCTAATCTGTCCAAAATGAAGGACAAGGATTGCGTTGCTTCCGACAACGTCGCTTTTTGAATTTCCGCTTGACTGCTTATACAATCCACAAAATATTTTAACTCGTTATAATACCCGCCAAGCTCCGAAATATTCCCTTCGGAAAAAGAGCCCGAAGTTATTTCCTGTTTAGATATATTTACTTCTTGGCTTCCCTCGTCGTCAAAAACGGTAACGCGACCTTGCTTAAACTCTACCACCGCTTTTTCAAACACTACTCTGTAATACATTTCAAACGGATAGCTTGCAGGTAAAAACCACGTACCCTCAACGCTTACCGCAAAACCGTCGTATTGACAAATGGTTGTAATATAAGAATTCGGCTCGCCTATTTGGTTTTTTATGCAACAGCTCTTTTGGGGCTTTCCGAATAAATAGAGCATATAATCAATATCGTGTATATGCAAATCGACCACCGCGCCTCCGCACAGCTTATTGTCCTGCCGCCAATTGTTTGCACTCCAAGTAGGCGAAGGACTTACCCTTCTAAACGTCGCGTTTACCACTTCGCCGTATTTCTTTTCTTCCACGACCGTTTTCAAATACGCATACTCGTCCCAAAAACGGATAACGTGCCCGATTTGCACTTTTACGCCCGTTTCCTTTTGTTTCGCAAGCAAAAGCTTACAGTCCTCTAACGTCAACGCAACGGGCTTTTCTATAAAAATATACGGCACTTTTCCCATTGCCTGCAAAGCAAATTTTGTATGCAGAAAAGTTGGTAAACAGATATCCAAAGCGTCCAATTCCGTTTTTTCAATCAACTCCGAGGCGTCTTGGAATACTTTTGCCCCCCACGGCTTTGCTACGCTTGTTGCAACTTCCTCATTCAAATCCGCCACCGCTACGACCTGCACGTTCTCCATGAGTTGATAACAGTCGGCGTGCATCTTTCCCATATAATTACACCCAAGTATTGCAACCTTTATTTTTTCCATCCGTCTTTCTCCTTTATAACCCAAGCATAAATGTTGCTGATTGCCTTAAAATATACTCAAAATTATCCGCGCCTAAATATTCAACGACAAAATATCCGTCGTAGCCTGTCCGTAAAAATTTCTTTACCAGCTTTTCCACGTCCCCCTCGCCGCCGCCTACGGGCACGGAAATTGCCTGATAAGAAAACTCCGCCGAGTCTACGGGTGGCGTACGCAAAAAATCCTTTAAATGCACGTGAATGCTTCTCTTTTTGAATTTACGATACGCCTTAAATACGTCTTGTCCGTTTAAATAAAAATTCCCCGTATCAAACGTGAATCGCAACGCCTTTACACGCTTGAACAGCCATTCTATTTGACATATATACGCCGTCAAGGATTGCGAGCTACCAAAATCCTCGATTGTAAGCACAACGCCCTGTTCTTTACCGTATTCGCAAAGCTTTTTCAGCTTTTCCGCCAAAGCGTTCGCCTTGACGTTTCCTTTTAAAAACGAATACATTGTAGCTTTCGTCTTTTTGTCCTGTTCCGTCAATTCCTCTTTGGAATAACAGCCGGGCAAAATCATTGCCTTATCCGCACCGCATTTTTTTGCCGTATCAATTAAGGAATAACCGCTTGTTAGGTCGCCGTTTAAAATATCACATTCGCCGTATACGCTCGTTACCGCAAAATTATGTTTTTTAAAAAGCTCTAAGGCGTTCGGGACGACGGCAAGCTCCGCCATATCCAACTCCACGCCCGTATATCCCATTTTCTTAACTTCGATTAAGCTTTCTTCAACGGTAATCTCTTTTTCTTTTGCCAGTCTAATTACATACAGAAAAAATACTGATAATTTCATCTTTTTACATTCCAAAACGTCTTTAAGGATTACGAAAAATCTATCACGCTTTTCGTTTTTTTTACAATCGACATATTGATAGGCAATATCGAAATATGCTTCTCAACTATTTAATCCTATACCCCTCTATGCCGTCGATTAGGTCTCTGCAAACCCCATATTTAGTCATATAGGTAAGTAAAAAATCGACCTTTTCGTTGTTGGCTTGCTTGTCTAAATACTGACGGTGATTAAACAAATAGCAGTATTCTACCCACAATTTTTCAATATTAACTCGGTCAAAATACTTCTGATACGCTTCCATATCCGTATTTTTCACCTCTTCAAGCTTTAAGAGCATAGCCTCAATCATATCCGAAAAGGTATTGATCATACCAATCGGCCAATAAACGGTGTTGCCGTGCGTCATACTTGCAATTTCCATCTTTTTACCAAGCACTTCCGTTTGGTATATGATAAATTGTTTCAGCTGACCGTAATATTCTTTAAACTCTTTCGCGACGGGACCGTAATAAAACTCGATAAATTCGTAAGCGAGCTCGTCAACGCTTTGCGACGCGTCCCACCACATTTGCGACATGATATACCACTTTAATCTTTCCATCGACGGATAGCCGCCAAGCTCTTCCATATACCCTCTAAAATTGTTATCCTTGGCAAATCTGTACGAACCGCCCATCGTATTGATAATATTCGTCGGATACATAGGAGCTGCAGTACTGCTACAATAGCCGTATACCATCATACTCTTGCAAATTGCACTCCAATTCGTTAAATCGCGATTCGTCGTGCCCACGCGCGAGTCGTCAAAAGAATAGGTAAAGTCGTTGTGGAACGGCGCGTAAACCACCATCACGTTTTCGTTTGGCACAGCCCGTTCGTCCACAGGCACAACCGTTCCGTCCTCCAAGGTTTTTACGGGTGCTTCCGCGTTTTGGAAATAGGCAAACATCATAATGGTAATCGGTTCTGCATTCGGTTCAACCGTTTTTATCCAAGCGTTGATTTCCTCTTCGATTTTATTGATAAACCATACCTCGACTGCCGACCTTTTATTGGGATTATCCTCTCTGCCGTAAAGTTCTTCTGAAAGCGCAACGCAAGTTTCGCAGATGCAAGCCGCCCAGTCGTCGCATGCGCCTACCATAAAGTAATCTTTAACACCGATACCGATATCTAAGATACGGCTTTGCATAATCTTAATCATTTCCGCACGCATTTCCTCGTTCGTAAGGCAAAGCTGTCCGATTTGCCCATAGCCTGTACCGTAGGTATCGTTTCTCGTAAACCATTCGGGGTGCTCTGCCATATATTTACTTTTTGATATCATATCCCCTTGCGTGTGTCCCCACATATATAGATCGTTCTGCAAGCTGTTCACTCTCATACGCCTATTGCGTTGCAATATAATATCATTGGAAATACCGCTTTCGTAGCGTCCATCAAAATGATAGTTGAATAACGCGCGAAATTCTATATCGGAAACGTTAGACTGATTAAACTTATACAATGCAATATTTTCCGATTCAATCACGTCGTAATCTTCGGTGGTATACCATTTAAAGCCAAACGAGGCTTCCATAAAATCATAGACGGCATAAACGGTAAAAGCCGTGGAATATCCCACCATAAACACATCGCTACCGTCCGTTACGACGCGCGCTTCCGATTTTTGTATCCCATCAGGGAAAAGTTCTGCTTTTTTCGTATCATAATATTCGTTTTTGCCAACCGAAAGATACCGTTGCCCTTCCACGTAATAATCGGTAACGGACATCGTATACCCCACGGACGCTTGGATACCCAATTGCAATTCCTCTGCGGCAAAGCGTTCGTTTTCGTCGGCGTCTTTGTCAATTAAAATTTTATATTCCGACTGATTATTTTTAACGATATATTCTCCCGTTTGTTCCAAATCGGAAGATAAATCGCCACTTTCGGAATTATCGTCTCCGCAACCTTTACAGCCCGTCAAAAATACGGTTAAAGCGGCAAGCGCAACCGTTAAAATTTTAAATAAACTTTTCTTTTTCATAGCTTTGTTCCTCACGCAACCATCACAACGTATTCTTTAAAAGCGATATTAAAGTTTTCGTCGTAAACCGTGTATCTGACAACGTACATACCCGCCTGCTCAAAGGTAAACGTATCCCCTGCATTCACTAAATCGTACGACGCGTACGGCAAAGAAACACTGACAATTAGTTTCAAGTTTTCTTGCGCGGAAAAGTTATCCGAATACGTACACGTGGGCAAGGTAATGCTGTCGCCCACCTTTGCGGAATAGGATATATCCGCGTTCATAGTAAGCGTGGGCGGGGTTCGTTCGCTTACGAAAACCGTCAGCCATAAATCCTCCGAGTTTCCGTTATAGTCTTCGCAATAAACGTTGATAAGATATTCCCCTATCATCGCCGCGTTTACCGCGTAATCCTTGTCGGCGCTCGCCTCGTAAAGATTTGTGCCGTCCAAGGCTTGCGCTACTTCCCCGTTTGGCGTCGTGCAGGATACAAGGCATTTGAGGTTGGGTTCAAGTAAATCGAATACCAAAACCCGTGGAATAACAAAGTCTTGCCCGTGCACAACGATTGCGTCCATTCTTTTCGTGAATACGGTAAACGGCGAAACGCCGTCCTTGCTACGGTCTTTGGAAAGCGACTGCCCGTTTAAGCTTTTCAGCAACAATGCCGATTCGACGTCGCCGCCCTTAACGGTAATTTCCAAATTCGCCTCTAAACCGCTAAACGAAACAAATTCGTACCCCGAAAGTCCTTCGTTTACTACGCAAACGGTATTCCCCTCCGAATCCGCAACAATGCGCGTATCCGCGTTAAAGGATAATTTGATACCGTTTTTAAAATCGTCAAACGCACCCTGCGCGCGATAATTTTTGTCACCGTTTAAGCATACGTTGACCTGCGTTTCGCTATACCGAGAAACCTCCAATGAAAACGCGTTAGACGGGGTTTCTTTATCGGAAAAAGTAAAGCATACCGCTTCAAAATTCGTCTTTCCTTCTATGGAAGAAAACGCCAGCTCGAAGTTTGTATAAATGGAATTGATGAACTTCGCGCCATACGTTCTCGTACCGTATATCGCCACACCGTCAGCTTGATTTTCAATGCGCTCCGCCGTAGAATTAACGAACATCGCCGCGAAATTATACAGTCTTGAACTCCCTTCCTTCGTAAACGCCCGCACGACGGGAACGGTATATTCCACACGGTTCTCTGCGTTGGTAATAGAAGATTTCGCCACGTAGCTAAGCTTTATTTCCGCCGAGTCGATATCCGTTTGCAAAGTAAAAGTATCCGTAACCTTGCTTTCTGTCCCGAACGCGTCCGTAAGATACACCTCGTAAGGCGTTTCCGTGGGCGTAGCCGCGTTATAGTCGATGAACGTCGCCCGTTCTACCGCGTATTCGCTGTTTGCGATAAACGCAGTGGGCATATACGGTTTTTTCGCCAAAACGGGAAACTCTGCTTTACTTACCGTAATAGTATGACTGTCCTCAAAGCTGTCTTCGCCTTTATGCGCCTTAGCCCACAGCTTATACTCGCCTTCCTGCGTGGCTGTAAACTGCTTACCGTCGAGCTCCACCACGTTGCCACTGGGGGATAAAACAAGCGTTTCCAGCATATCCACCTTATCGGGATAACGGGCGTACACCTCGCCCAGCATAACCGTTTCGCCAAGATATGCCGAGGTGGGATTGTCTTTAAAAACAATGTCCAAATCGTGGGTAGCCGACGCGTATAAAAAATGTACCGCGAGTAAAATAGGCGCTAATAACGCAAACACGAAAACCCAGATAAGCTTTGTTTTTTGTCTTGCTTTTATCAACCTTTTATTCCTCCTACCGTGATATTCCCCATAAAGATATCCTTAAACAGCAGGAAAATAATCAAAATGGGAATACATAATATAACACACCCTGCCATACGCATATTTTCCGTCAGCGTACCAGCTTGATTTGGCGAATATGCCGAGCGGAAAAGCCCTACCGCCGCCGTGGGATAATCCGGCAAATACAAAAGCGGCGTTTGATAATTGTTCCAATGCGCTATAAACTGCAATATAAAGACGGCAAAAATAGTCGTTTTAACCAACGGTATTACAATAGAGAGTAATACCTTCATATGGCTTGCGCCGTCAATAATTGCCGCCTCCATATATTCGTTGGATAAGCTTTTAAACGAGCCGTAATACACCAAAAAGTACGTTCCAAGATAGCTTGCACTCTGAACCCACGTTCCCAGTATGCTGTTATATAAACCGAGTCGTTTCATTAAAAACATTTCCGACGCACCAGCCCCGACGATTGGGAATACCATTGCAAAAATAACCGAGCCGTAAATGAATTTATTTAACCAAACGTTATATTTTGCCGTAAGGTATGCCATAATGCAAGGTACGACCGCAAGAACAAACGAACAGCCCACCGAATAAAGCACGGAATATAACAGCATCGTATCGAAATAAATTAAACGCGCGTTCCCCGACGAGCCAACCTGCACCACCAGCGTTTCATATGCAAAAGCATAATTTTCAAAGCATACGATGGAGGGTAAGCCGATAGGATTTACGTTTAAATCGAAAATATCTTTCAAGGAGGTGGATACCGTTAAATACGCGAACACGAACATACATAACGCATAAATTCCCAAAACGGTAGCGCATACGATTGCAAAAATATTGATTTTATTTTTTGTTTTCATATTCTTTACCCCCCCCCTTAATACTGTACGTTGGGATCTATTTTGTCAAGCACCCATTTCACAAAGAAGGTTAAGGGCACGACGACAATCGTTGCAAACACACCTAACGCCGCAATATACGGATAGCCCGACATATCGGACGACGAAACTTTCTTTAACAAAACGAACATATGATACCCAAACGTTCGTGCGTTTTCAGGTGCGGAATCACTGTACAACGCATATAAATTTGCCTGATTCGTAAAGATACCAGTGATACCTACAATAATAAACGTCGATAACGTGGGATAAATAAGCGGTAGCGTCATAGAAAAGAATTCTTTTACAGGTCCAACACCGTCGATTTGCGCGTATTCCACAACGGAAATGGGAATACGCGTCATCGCGCTCGAATACATAATAACGTTTCCGCCAAAGCTTACCAAAAGGATATAAATTAAAATATAGGTAAACGATTGGCTGGGGTCGGAAAGCGGCGGCATAATTTCCTTACCGAACAAACGGCAAATTTCCACAACGCCTCTGTCGATAAAGAATTTATACATAAACGCAACGACCAGCGAAGAAATAATCGTCGGAACGAATAACATTACCCTGAAAAATTCGCTAAATTTATACTTCTTATAAATATAGTACGAGAAGAATAACGCCGTAGGCGTAATAACGCATAAGCTGAACGCGTAAAATATTAAGGAATGTGATAACAGCTCTTTAATTTCATTGCCGTATACCAAATTATTCCAAACGGTTTCAATCTGCAAGGTAGAAAAAATAAACTTCCCCTCGCCGTTGATAAATTTATATTCTTGAAATGCAAGAATAACGGAATTAAGATTTACGTACACGTAAAAAATCAAGAAGTGTAAAATCGGCAAAAAAGCCAAGCAATAATAGAAAACAAGCTCTCCCGTCCTACGCCCCTTTAACGAAGTGTTCTTCTTTTTCTTGCGCGGTAATTTTGTAGATAAATCATAGAAAAAGTCGGAAACGGGCTTTTTTATTTTATCAAAAAACGTTTCGTCTTTTTCGTATTTCATTCTTTTTTTCATTTTGTTATCCTTCCAACAATCTTATTTAGCCCTGTATTTTGTTATACATAACCTGCCAATTCGTTGCGCTGCCCGCCTTTGCGGAATATTGCGTATAATTATAAATACCGTTAAAATATCCCTTTACGTCTACGTCCGTTTGTAATCTATCCTGTTCGTAGAAGAAATTTAATACTCTGTAATCGCTCTTATCCGTTTTATACAAGGTTTTAAGGGGCCAATTATAGTGATTAAACTCGGTTGTGTTCGCAAGATACATAGGCTCGTTGCTGCCCTTAAACACAACGTCTACGTTTTCGCCGTGCAGCGTGTTATACAGCGAGAAATTATACGTGGACATCTGCGCCTTCATACCGTCGCTAATGGTATAGTTAAAGGGACGGGGAACGCCCGATTCTACGTTTTCAAGCGCCATATTTTCTTCCGTATGGAAGAAGGTAATAAAGTCTTTAATCGCTTGCAATTTGCTTTCAGCCACGTTCTTCTTTACGAATAACTCCAACTCACCCGTAACGCCGACGGTCGTTCTTGCAGGCGCGTCTTCCGTACCCACCTTTGCTCTCGTTGCTTTGGGCAAAGGCAACAGCTTAAACTGTCTGTCCATCTTACCGCCGTTTCTGCTTTCGCATTGATCGAATACCGATTTCGCTTCCGCTTCCCAATATCCGCCGTCCGTAAACATCAAAATTTTGTTGTTGGTATACTTACTTAAAATATACGTACTTTGCGCGCCCGTATGCGATTGGCTTTGCGAGAACGACAACGGATCTATCCATTTACTGTGATTGCTTGCCATCGTTTTTGCAAAACGCACCGCCTGCAAAATACCCTCTTTACGGGTAAGCATATATCCGTTTTCCGCCGTAATATCCATAGGATCGTAATAAGAAAGCACGTTACCGTCCGAATCCACTTCTTTTACCAGCCCCTCTACGTCTTCGCCCTTTAAGGTATATAACATTTTATAATCTTCCTTGCCCTCAAAATCGGCAATAAGACTGTTCAACGCAAACGTCATATGCTGGTTGAATTGTCCCGAATAGGTAAGCGGAGTAACCGACTTATCTTCTTTCATTTCCGTACACCATAAATAGAATTGTGCGTACGTTTGCGGGAAACCGTCGTCCTCCGTACCCGTTTTTCCGTCGGGGCCTGCATTAAATTCGCTTTTCTCGCCCGTTAAAATTACCTTTTCGTCAGTACTGTCCTTGCTTACGTACAGCTTTTTGCTTTCCATAAGCTCGGCATCGTAATAAAAATTATATGACCCCATGAACAACGGCAACGTATATGCGCTTCCGCTTTCTTCCACGTAATAATTTTTAAAGTCGCTGTACATTCTATCCTTGATAGACGCTTCTTCCGCATAGGGATAGCTTGCGTCAGCCGAAGTTGCAGAAATAATTTCCTTCAAGTCCATAACTTTTCCGCTTGTTTTCGCCATATTCGGCGTAACGTTCGTGGTAAAGAATATTTCCTTATTCGTATTATCCAGCGTATTTAAAACCGATTGTCCCGTCGTATCCGTTTGCGAGTGGGTAATGTCAATATACACACCCTTTTTACCCGTTTCGTATACGGTCTCCTTGGCTGCTTCCATAAACTTTTCCGCAACCTTTACAATGTACGTTCTGCCGTAACCGCAATCGTAGTTGCTAATACGGATTACGGTAGTAGTTGCTTCGTTATACGATTGTTCTATTTTTTCTCCGCCACAGCCCACAAAAGTTGATGCAGCGCAAACACAAGCGATACTTAACGCCAATACTTTTTTAAATTTCATATTTTTTCTCCTAACAATATATTTTGCTTTGCGCCAAAGCAACAAAGCGGTACGCGCCGGGGACTGTCCCGCGTAAGACGACAGCCCCCACGCGCTTAATTTCCTCTTATTAACGAAGAGTGATATGGTCTAAATAGCGGAACCCATTATCTCCGTTATTCGTAAACAGCAAGAAACTAAACATAGAATATACCGGAGAGTCGAATTCCAACTCTACATAATTCCAACCGTTTTTAAGCGTTATATTAACTTCCTTAGCCGTACGCGATGACAAATCCTCAGCGGTATGTCCAATATATTGTACCTTAACGGAAACGTCTGAAACAGTAGCCGAATACACGAAGAAGCATACCGTGGTGCAAGCTTTCGTTGTATTCAAGCCGTAAGAAACGCCCTCGCTCTTAATTGCAGCGCTTGCCGTAGTTGCATACGAAACACCAAGCCATTTCTCGTGAGTACGACCACGTAATGTGTACGAACCGTCAACGCTACCCACCTCGTCAATTATACGAGAGTTACATCCCGGCGTACCACTCGGGTGGTCTGAATGCGCATAATTATCACTCTGACCGTTCGTAAACTGCATATCTAACGTGTTGAGATATTTCGTAGCGTCCATACCGTTGATATATTTATGCCCGTCTGCGCCTTCTTCTTGTTCGAACGTTGCAAAGACGTTTTCAAAGTAGCCTAAAATAAAGCCTTCCATAGATATACCAATTTCAGTATTTTGTACGGAATACTTATAATTGCGCTCTGCCTCTACGGGGATTATATACCCTTCCGCACCAAGCGACATTGCCGTTGCCGTTCCGCTAGGCATACAGGTATACGTCGCGGTAATGCTATTTTTAATCGGTTCCATTTCATCTTGCGTGTATATAGTCGATTGCAAATTCATAGGCACGGTTACCGATTCGGTTTCCGCATTTTCCACTATAATATTTCCCGTCGAGCTTGCCGTGTTATAAAGCTCGCTTTCCCAACAGAAATTATCCACGTAATACGGTCTGCTACTTAACGAACTGTTATACTGATATAAGGGTTCGCCTGCAACACCATAAGTAGCAAAAGAAATTTCGCTAATTTGCGTGATTTCGGCAGCAAGCGTTACCGTATATTTTTTAGGTGTAAGACTTGAATCCGCCTCAAATTGAACTATTGCCGACTTACCGCCTACGTTAACGGATACTGCGCCAGCTACGGCAGAAGCGCCGATAAACGAAAACGTGTTGGTGGGCGTGGGAAGCTGAATAGGCTCCGCAAAGGTAAGTCTAAACAAATCTCCTGCCATAAATTGTCCTCGGATGCCGACTTGACTTCTATGCAAGCTCTTTGCCGTCAGCTTTGTCCATTGAGATGAAGAACCAGTACCGAAAGCGTTTGTTGCGCTCACGTTATTATTTTCTTTAAACGCCTCGAAAGCGGCTTCGTCCGTACCCTCTAAACCGTCGCAAGAGAACAGAACGTTATCCCTGTCTTCCTCGAAATAATATTTTACCTTCGCGCTGTTATCGGGGCGCAAGTAATCGGTGGCTTGACCTTGCCCGTCGTAGTTTTGACCGACGAGATAGTTCCACCCCGCTTGTTCGGGTACTGCGCCGACAACCACGTTACCGCCCGTATAGTCCTCCGTTATCCTTTCGTCCGAAACCTTTTCAAAGCCCGTGCTCTTATAAAGATATACTTCTTTGGTATAATCGAACGTGGGATATACACCGCTGTGATTTGCCTTATAATAGGAAACGTAGCGGTCGATATAGCCGTTAAAGGTCGTGGCGTTTGCGCCGTTTTGACCTTGGGTAATCAACCCGTTCTGGCTGGTGGTAATAATAGAGCGTTTATTCGCCTCGTAATCAGTTTCGGCAAACGCATAATAGGTTTTCGCTTCGGATGCGTCCGTTGCCTTTATGTAGGATACGGCTACCAATTCGCGATCGAGATTTTTGTTTTGATACTTCGTAATGGATCCCTTAATTGCGTAAGAAACTATCGTTTCCACGCCGTCTATCTCTTCCTTTTGTTCGGAAATCAACGCGTTTTCTACGTTTTGAATTCGTTTCATACCCGTAGGGTTATCCTCTTCGGAAAGAGGCTCGCCCCAATAAAATTTAGGGGTAGTGCCGAATACGTCGTTATAGTTTAATTCGCCGTGGGTTAAATAGCTGTACGGCATAATCAGCGTACCTGCCTCGATTTTGTCGTCTTCCGCGTTAAACATCCCCGTCAATGCTTGATAATCCGCCACGGAAAGCTCGCCCGTGAAGCGAATACCCGTTTGTTCTTCTGTGCCGTCGCCGATACGGACGGACGCGCCCGCCACCATTTCAAACGAATCAATCGTTAAAATATTTTCGTTTTTAGCTACCGCTGCCGAAGCGGTTTGCGTGGTAAGGTTTGCACCAGCCACTGCGCCGACAGATACAACCGCAAGGGCTAATACAGGTAATAAAATCTTTTTAGCTTGTTTTTTCATAATTAAGTCTCCTCCCAATCAAAGTCAAAGCCCCAAGGATCAGCAAGGGGTGTGTTCGAACCTGTGCAAATATCGTCTTTGACGAATCGCACAACTTCAAAAGCCGGTGTGATATAGTTTTTCATAGCTCCTCCTTCTCTATATAATGCCACCCTTTCAGGCGCATTCATATCTCTGTTTTTGGATTTTTTATTTAGAGATATTCATTCGGTTTTCAGTATGCCAAACGCAAACGGTTTGGCTTTTTATTTACGACTATGGTTACTTCTTTTTCGTGTAAACACGACAAGAATCTTATTCCGCCTCCCATTCAAAATCGAAATTGTAGAGGTCTTCCATAGGGTCGTATATGGTAATTTGCAGCGTTTTCGTAAGTTCACCGCTAGCTGGCGTTTTAACGGTTATTAAAAGCTCTATCGTTCCCTTGCCTGCTATTTGTAATAAATATTGTCCGTCCGTATTCGTCGCCGTCGTATATTCTTCCTCACCCACGTATTTATACGCTACGGTAAATTCTACGGCTTGGTTATTTAAACCCGTTACGGCAAGGTCTTTTAATACGTACGCTTGATTGATAGGTGCAAAACCCGAAAGCCCCTGTGCCGTAATATCTACTTGCGTTGCGCAAATGGAATCTAAATAAATCTTATTAAAATTCGAATAATGGCACTCGAAATACAGTCTGCATATATTATCAAACGATTTATTAAACACGAACACGTATTGCCTTGTGCCTGCAACTATCTTGACAGGCTGACTTTCCAACGTATAACGCTTATCTGCGCCGTAATAGGTCAGTCTCAAAACCATATCCGTTTTTTGGTTCGTTTCCGATTTTATCCAAATGCTAACAGCGTTATAGCTTTGGTCCATTACAAGTCTTTGCGCACCGTCCGCGCCCTCGAACGAAATCGTACCGTTGTCGTGCCCTTCGGTATAAAGATACAGCGAATATTTACCGTCCTGCGACCAGTTGTCGCTTACGCTTAACATACTGTTCAGTTTCGTCGCACCGTGATGTGTTCCGTCTTCGTTGATTTCCAAGTCGGCGATTGTTGCCTTTGCCCGTACTATGATAAAGAACACGTTTTCTTCCGTTATACCGTTATAGTGGCTGACAAATTTCAGTTCGCCTTCACCGTCCTGCGTTAAGCAAACCGCCGCTTTTCCGTTTTGCACGGTCAGCTTTATCCACTCCGTTTCTTCGCCCAACCTATAATACGCCTCGTGGGTAACGCCCTCCAAAACGGAAGTCGGCATATCAATTTGATATTCCACGCCGTGTTCAAACGCCGTTCTCGGCGGTGTAACCGTCAAATTAAAGCCCCTTACGTACAATTCTTGTTCGTTGGTATATTCCATACCGCCGATTGCAATTTTAAACGTCGCCTTATATTTGCCTGCGGGTAGATTGAGCTTCAAATTCCCGTTTTCGGGATAAACGTACTCTTTTACCGATTCGTATCTACCCTTTCCGTCGTCGAGCGATACCGAATATACCGCCGCTTTTTTCATTTCCGCGTCGAACGCCAAATTGCTCGGATTTTGGATATACGGACGAGCAAGCTCTATTTCTTGATTGGAAAGATACATTCCACTGCTTATATCGGGGAATTTTGCTTCGCCCAAATTTACCAGCGCGATATTATCAATATAGAAATGGTTGGAAACATACGTTTCAAAAGCTATCCCCCCACAATTTGTTATATTGTAGGGCAACTCGTATACGTATCTATGCGCCCCTTGTGCAAGAACAAGATCTATGCTTATCCGTTCGCTACTCGTTGTAATTTTAAGCGTACATTTTGCCGTTACGCGCTCGGTATATGCCCAGAAAACCAAACCGTTTGCCGTATACCCCAGCTCGTTATAAGCGCGCGACCAACCGTCGTCCTCCGTTCCCAAAATACCGTCCGCGCCTACCGTAGGCGTTCCCCACTCTATGCCGCAAGCGTCTCTACCGTGGAACGTTGCATTTATATATAAGGAATAATCGCCGTCCGCCGCCCACACGTCGCTAGCCGCTACGTAGGATCTTTCAATACTGCCTGTTACTCTGTCGCCCAGCCCCAAATGCTCGCCGTCGCTAAACTTTTCGAAATCATACGTTACTTCCGCCATATGGATATACGTATAATCATATACAGTAGTAACAGCCTCATTGTATTGAAGGGTATACATTACGTACATATACCCCGTACGGCTTATCGTAATATTTCCGTCCGTTTGCAACCATTCTTCGCCCTCTTCAAAACGATAGAATTTTGTCGTTTCCACGTCCGAGGCTTCTAAATTAGGATACGTATAGCTGTATACTTCCGCCTCAGGAAGGCTTATTTGGTCGCGGACCCAATAATCGCCCAGCTTTAACTCCGCCGATAAAACGTTTTCCTGCGTTTTAAGCGTTAGGCTATGTCTATGCTCCGTATCAAACACGTCAACAACGGTATATTCCAATACGTAGCTTCCCGCCGCTCCGTTCGTTTCCGAAAGCATAAGCTTATCGCCAAGCTCGTACGTTGCGTCGCCTACCGTAATTTGGCAGGTCTTTACCAAGCGCATATCGCAGGCAACGATATTAGGAATGATAAATTCCTCGCCGTAACGGATTTCCGTTTCCGTTGTCGTCGCGTTTGAAAATACCTGTACCGTATTGCTTGCGCTAAACGTTATATCGTCCAAATATACGGTATTGTCGTAGCGTTCGCTGTTATATACGATGATACTTTGAATTTGCTTACCGTTAAAGTCGTCCGTTACGTTATTTGCATTGATAAAAAACGAAACGCTATTCTCGCCTCTTTCAAGCGCAATATCTGCCGTTTTATATTCCGTAACCGCGTCCTTAAACGTAAAGCCGATTCGTATGCTTCCCGCGCGGTTTGCATATACCGACAGCGTAACGAAGTTTGCGCTCTGCGAAACCGTATAGCCGTTCTTTAAGGACAAGCCCGATAAGCTGTTGCCCCCCACCGTCGCTTTTACTGCGTATTTTCCGGACGCCACTACCTGCCGATTATCCTCTATCGTTAAGCCGTTGCCGTACTGCTTATCGCCCTCTAACGCGTTTGCTTTTTCAAAGCTCCACGCATTCGGCTTCTCCATAGCAATATCGTATACGCCTAAAATTGCGCCGTCCGCGCTTTCATACTGCAAGCAGATAATGCCCGTGGCATAGCTTTGCTCTATCGAAGGGACGAACGAGTTGCCCGTTATAGGCGTTTGCATATCTTTTGCAATCAGCTTTACCGTAAACGAACCTTGGTTTACCGTTGCTTGCGGCAGCGTGTAGCTTTGTCCGTATACGCCCGAAGAGAATTGCCCAACCGTCAATATCGTCGCGCCGGCATTTACCGTAACTTGAATGCTATCCGTCAACGAAACGCTTTCATCGTCGTAAACGTATTCTAACGTATATTCCCCCGCCTCGGTAAAGGTATAATAATCCGAGGGGTTGGAAACGGCTATAACAGTTGCGCCTTTTTTGATATTTACGTATATATCGCCTATTACGTCGGGATTATTGTTTTCTGCGTTCGCCAACGATACCGCCTCGCCCATCTTTGCCGTAAGCGTGGTTTCCGTTAAGGAAAAATAGGGATTTTCGTATTCCACCAAACGGATATCGTTTATGGAAATCATTGCGTTTTGCGTGGATTCAAAAGCAAATTGCCAGCCATTTATTTGTTTATCGCCCACCTTGCTTAAATCGAGATAAACCGTTCTCTTTTCTTTTGTTACCGTAAATTTACCGATGGAAATTTCCGTTTCGTCCGTTATCAAGGAAACGTCCATCGTGCCTTCGGCGTTATGCGTAAGCACGGTAAGCTCTACCCCTTTGAAGGGCGCAAGATTATTAAATTGTGCTTGGTTATGTACGAATTGCACCACGCTTTCCGTACCCGTATCGCTGACGAGAACGCCTTGCGCCCCGTCGCTTATTGTACTGCCCTGCGATTGGAAAAATTCCGCCACGCCCTCATCGGCGCTTTGTAATAATCTGCCGTACTCCAACACCTTCACTTGAGTTTGTACGGGTGCGCTCACGTTGCCGTTTTCGTCTTGGGCGTTATATTCCACCGCAAGCACGTCGCCGACCGTTGCCGCAACCTGATTATCGGTAACCGTAAGCGGTGTTCCGTTTTTACTTACCGTCGCGCGCAACGTATAACTGAAATTCTCTTTTACCGTTGGTATGGGTAAGGTTGCCGTTCCGTTTACCGACCACGCATAAGAGGTTTTGGGTATCATCAATAACGGCGCAACGGTGTCCTCCACTCCGATGAAATAGCTCACACTCGACGTGTTGCCCGAAAGATCGCTTGCCGTCACTACGATTTCGTACGTTCCGATTTTTGTAAACACGTAGGAAGAAAAACCCGTTGCCGAGCTTGCAATTTCCGTTCCGTCGAGCTTGATAGCAACCGCTTTCTTTTGGATATATGCAATGGACGCGAGATTATTGTCGGTAAAAACGATTTCCTTTAAATCCTCGGCAAACCCACTGTATAAACCCGCTTCTACCGTTTTCATTTCCGTGGGTTTGGAAACGAGCGTGGGCGCAAGCGTATCCACGCATAAAACGGTAAACTCGTAAAGGTATTCCGTTTCGTCTACCGAGTAACGAATCGTATAATAATAGTTTCCAAGCTCGGTAGGCGTAAAGGCGTACGCTTCGCTTAAAGGCATTTTTATCCCTTTTTCACTTACGACCTCTACGGAAATCAATACGGTATCTTCCCCGCAAACTAAATTTGGATTGTATTCCAAATTTTGATTTGCCGTTTTATTTTCGTTTACGGTAATCGGTGCGTTTGCCGTGCTTGGCTTACACGAATTACACGCAACGCCTAAAACGGTGAATACCGCTATACTTATTATTAAAATCAGCTTTCGCCATAAACGGCGCTTGATTGCTTTTTTCAACATAATAAACTCCTTCTTGAGTTTCTTATTGGCGATTATTAGCATTTTCATATTGACTAGCTACGCTTGGCAGTTTCAGTATTCCTAACACCTAAAAGCGGAACTACTCCTCGCCCCTACGTTTCCAAATTGTATAATTGCCAATTTCGTTAAACGCAAGTTTTCTCTGTTTTTTTGCCAATAAATCTAAATACGCAAATTATTATTTGCCTTGCTTATATTGCTCGTAATAAGGCAAATACGCCTTTGTGTTTTCAAGCATTTGATCGAATAATTCTCTTGCCTTATCAAGGGGCAGGCATACGTTGGGATTGTTTCTAAACGCCGTAAACGCAAGCTCGTAATTTCCTGTGAGTGCAGCTTCCACCACCATTTCCTGTTCTTCGATAATCCGCGTTACCAATGCGTTAATACCTTGCGGTACGTTTCCTGCAAATATCGGTCGAACACTGTCGCCTGTAAAGTATGCGTTCGTTTCCAAAACGGCGTCCATAGGATTGTTTGGTACTTGCCCACGGTTTGGAATGTTGACGTTCGTAACAAAATCTCCCATACCGCAAAGAGCTTTAATTTGACGGATACTTTCTTCACCGCTTTCAATCAATTCCACCGCTTCGCCGTCCACTCGATTGTCTTGCTTTTGCTTTCTTTCGATTAAATCATTTTTTCTATACGCAATAGACGTCAAGGTAAAACCGTAGCCTTTTACCGTTTCCGGGTCTTTTAAATACCAATATCCAGGACAAAATTCTGCCAAATGTCTATCACCAGCCGCAGCAATCGCACCATATTTTTTAAACAAATCGAATTTTACCTTTTCTCTTGAAAAACAGGGAATTTTTACCCAATTCTCGTCCGTATTTTCGTTAATCCCTTGGGGATTATCTTCTATGTATTGCTTATAAATGGGCAGTAAATCCATACCTTTATATTTTGCCTCGGTAATCCAAGTAAAATGGTTTACTCCCAATACGTTGATTTTTATATCGTGTCTAGTTGCCTCTATTCCCTTTTCCTTCAATATTTTTTGCAAGAGGTGTTGCGTACCGAACACTTCGTGGCAACAACCGAACGCTTTAATTTGAGGAAATACTTTATATAAGGTTCTTACACATACCGTCATAGGGTTGGTGAAATTGATTACCCACGCGTCAGGACAAACCTCTTTAATTGCCAACGCAATTTCTCTAAACATAGGTAACGCACGCAATGCACGCACGATACCGCCAGGGCCCGTCGTATCCCCTACCGACTGATAAATACCGTATTTCTCGGGATAATGCACGTCGCTTTCCATTTCATCGAACGTTCCGGGTAAAATGGAAATAATGACGAAATCCGCGCCACGCAATGCCACTTCCAAAGTATCCGCCACCTGATAACACCATTTTCCTACAACGTCGTCGCGTGCCGAAAGATTGTTACCGATAATCACATTTTTCTCTGCTGATTCTTTGTCTATATCATATAAAGTAATCGTGCCACCAAGACTTGCCTCTTGCGCCAAATCATTCATCAAGGTAAACGCCCAACCGCGAGAACCACCACCAATATAAGTAATTTTTAATTTTTTAGGATCTTTCATAATTTTTCTCCTACATTCTTTTAATAATTTATTGTGTTGATATTATAACACACGAAAACAAATATTTCTATATAAATATTGCGACATTTTTTGTTTTTATCCGATTATTGCTATTTTTTGTAAGTTTTTTATTGGAAAAATTGTTATTTCATTCCTCTTTTTTTAAAAAAGGGTTGACAAATTTCTTGTTTGTGTTATAATAGGACTTGAACAATATATAAGCGATGGTTTTTTTAAAAATGAGCACAAATTATGTCTACGTACAAGTCAACCAGGATAACTTTTACATTGAGGAAAAACGCGTCATTTCCGATATGTCTTTATTGCATTATCACGACCATTATGAATTGTATTTTTTATTATCGAACACTCAACGGTATTTCATTGAAAGTACTCATTATGAAATGCCTACAAATACCCTTGCGCTTATTAAACCGAAAGAGCTGCATAAAACCGAATATGGTTTAGGCGGCTACCGTTTCCTTATCAATTTTAACGACTCCTTTTTAGATAGTTATTTCACAAAAACTTCCAAACAAATACTTTTATCTTTATTTCAGAAGAGGATTATCTCTTTTGAAAAAGATGCAAAACAAATCGAAACCTGTCTGCGTAACATTTTTCAAGCATATAAAAAGAATGACAAAGCCAAGATCTATATTTGTTTTGTTAATTTGTTCGGTATATTGTTGCATTGCGCTGAAACAACGACTGCCCCTACAATAATCGCGAAAAACAGTACAATTGATAAAATCGCGCAATACGTACAGGATAATTATAGCAGCATTACAACCCTGGAAGAGGTTGCCGCCGAAATGTTTATTTCAAAATATCATTTGTGTCATTTATTTACAAAGCATTTAAACACTACTTTTTATCATTTTTTAACAGAAGTTCGTTTAAAACACGCTGAAGAATATTTGATAAAAACGAAAAAAAATATCACAGAAATTGCCGAGCTTTGCGGTTTTACAACTAGCTCACAGTTTTGCTTTTGTTTTCATAAAAAATTTGGCGTTCCGCCTTTAAAATATAGAAAATTGCACAAATAAAAAACCGTTTTCTTCGCTTTTTGTTTCTTATAACCGAGCATCTCCAATCCACCGTTTTTATATAATAAAAGCGCACCGTCGGGTGCGCTTTTACGTTTACTTTTTAATGAACTCCAAAATCGGGGTAACGTCTTCCAACGAATGGGGATGATGCTTACAATCGGGCTTCACGATAGAGGTAATTTCAATACCGTTCTGTTTGCAATAGTTAATCAAGATTTCCGAGTTACGGTCAAAAGGTACGACCTCGTCCGCCCCGCCTGCCACAACCAACAAAGGAATATGCAGCGAGAAAAATTCAGGCAGATTGTCGATAGGATTACCCTTAAAGGTTTGCAGGGTATCGTCGTTGAGTCCGTATTCTTCAAACACCTGTTCCGTGAGCGGACGGCTGCCCTCTTTCCCGTTGCAGGGCCAAGTTTTCATATCCAGCACGGGCGCGTCGAGGTAAACTTTCTCCACATACTCGGGATAGAAAAGGGCGAAATTGAACGCGTACAAGCCGCCGCGGCTGAACCCAAACAGGTAGCATTTTTCGTCCAAATCAAATTCCTTGATAATGAAATGATAAAATTTTCGCATCAAACGGACGGCGTTATAGCTTCCGTATTTATCGCTTATCTTATAATACACGCGGGTATATCCCTCTTTTAAAAGCGCGACTTCCGCTTGATCGAACGCGTATAAAAACTCCGTTTTCCAAATCCACTTCCCGTTGGGATTTTCAGGACGGATAACCGTCGCTTCGTAGCCGTTGAACTGTAAAGTATACGTCTTTTCCATTTTTATTCACTCCATATATTTTTTAATTTCTTGATAAAGCATTTCCGCGTACAAGGCGTGCCCCGCGGTGTTGGGGTGCAAGCCGTCAAGAATATGCTTTTTTCTGCCCTCTTCGGTTTTGGGATCGATGGGATCGGCATACCCGTCGATAACCGTTAAGCCAAATTCTTTCGCGCGGTATTCAATCGCGTTACGGTAATCTTCCAGCGTGCGTCCCGCTTGATTTGCGTCATCCCTCCTCCGACGGATAGGCTTTACAACGAATACC
>JAZNDR010000005.1:0-5783 GCA_045588185.1 Candidatus Scatosoma sp.
AGGTAGCTCGCCGGGCTCATAACCCGGAGGTCGCAAGTTCGAATCCTGCCCCCGCAACCAAAATGGCGGCGTAGCTTAGTTGGTTAGAGCGATCGGTTCATACCCGATAGGTCATAAGTTCGAATCTCATCGCCGCTACCAAGCAAACAACACGAAAATCGTTTTATATACTATTAGGCCCGTTGGTCAAGCGGTTAAGACACCACCCTTTCACGGTGGTAACATGGGTTCGAGTCCCGTACGGGTCACCAGTAACAACCTAAATCGAACCCCTCAATTAGAGGGTGGACGGTTTGGGTTGTTTCATTTTTTAAAATACTTTTTAAGGCGTTTCCTTTTGGCTTGGAACGTTTTTTATTTTTCTTATGCCACTTTATTGCAATTCTTTCAATTTTATGATATACTGTTACATATGGAAAACAAATATTTAATGGTTTTATCTGCGTTCATCCAAAAAGAAAAATGCGAAAGAATTTTATTTGAATTAAAATCAACAAAAAAGCGTGAAACGGCTTTTTCAAAAATGTCAAATTTTTCACAGTATTTTAATACAAAATATATAAGTATAGATTTATCTCATTTAGAAGTCGAAAACGCAATAAAAATAATTCAGTGCTCCGTCAGTAGTACAAATTGTTTTGATTTAGCATATAACGAAGTTTGTTCTATATGCAAAGCTTATGAACGTGCTGTTTCTTCTTGTATGTTTAATGCTTTAATCATTGACGAGCAAACTATTGTCTATATAGGAGAAGTTGAGTTTGGTGCTTCAAAAAAATATATATTGAAAAGACTTTAAAATGAAATATTTACCTGAACTGTTTATTAAAAATATCGAATATTTAGTTAAGTATGGTGGAGAACCCGAAATTGAAATAATTATGAAAAACGGTAAAAAATTTTTCATTTTCGCTTATGAAGATTTTATAGACTTTTACGATGAAAATGATAATTATCAAAAACTTGATAATATTAAACAAGCCGTCGAAAAAATCGACTTTGCAAATATTCTTGATATAATTGAAGATGGCGGTATGGATTTATCGCGTCCTATTGAAGAACAATCAATGCTCGTTGATGGCAAATTATTTTTAATGCCTTCTCGTTAGGTTCGATTTAGGTTGGTTAAGGCTCACCAGCGAAACGCACACCTTGATTGGTGTGCGTTTTTGCTGTGCCTCGTACGGGATAGTGAAGAACATATCGGTGTTCGTGCGAGCCTATCGAACCGCTGACGAGCTTTATTTCTATTTTTTATGTTAAAAACTTGAAATATACATTAAAATGTGTTATAATAAAAATATAAACTCTATTTAAGAGAAAAAACTTAATTATGAAAAAATACAAATTAAAACTTTCAACAACCCAAGTTATTATGCTAAGCTTTCTGGTTGTGATATTGATAGGCAGTGCATTACTTGCTTTACCTATCAGTACAAAAAACGGAAAAGCCGTGCCCTATGTTGACGCGTTATTTACCGCAGCCACTTCCACTTGCGTAACCGGCTTGGTTACCTTGCCGACGGTTACTACTTGGAACACCTTTGGGCAAATCGTTATTTTACTTTTAATCCAAGTGGGCGGGCTTGGCATTATCACCGTAATGGCAGGCTTTACGATAGCATTACACCGTAAAATAGGATTAAAAGATAGCAGATTGATTAGTGATGCGTTCAATCTTACCTCTTTATCGGGACTTGCCTCCTTTGTAAAAAAAGTCATTTTCGGCACGCTTATCATCGAGGGGCTTGGAGCATTATTTTATATGACTGTATTTATTCCTGAGTTTGGCGCGAAAGGAATTTGGATTTCCATATTCAATTCCGTTTCCGCGTTTTGCAACGCAGGGATTGATATAATAGCCGAAAACAGCTTATGTAATTACGCGCTCAATCCTTTAATCAATACCGTTACAAGTCTTTTGATTATTTTGGGCGGTATTGGCTATATCGTTTGGTGGGATATAATACGCGTATTAAAAAATTTCAGGAAAGAAAAAATAAAATGCCTGAAACGATTGACTCTGCACAGTAAAATTGCCTTATCGGCAACGCTGATTCTTGTTTTTGGCGGGGCTGTTGCAATTTTTATATTGGAGTATAATAATCCTCTAACCATAGCAAATTATTCGTTCTTTGATAAAATTCAAGTATCATTTTTTCAATCTATAACGACAAGAACGGCAGGGTTCGCAACGGTACCGCAGGAGAATTTGACAAACGCCACGGCTATTATTTGTTTATTTTTAATGTTTGTCGGCGGCTCTCCCGTCGGAACGGCGGGCGGAATCAAAACGGTTACCTTCGTCGTGTTGTTTGCCACTGCCTATGCGGCGATAAAGAATAAAAACGATGTATCGTTATTTAACCGAACTTTATCAAGACAAATCACGAAGAAAGCCGTTGCCGTTACAAGTATGTCCTTTTCGATTGTGTTTATATCGACCGTCCTGCTTGCCGTTGTTACCAACGCTCCGGCTCTTGATATAATTTATGAAACCGTAAGCGCAACGGCAACGGTTGGATTATCCAGAAATCTCACGCCGTATTTGGGTTTTGCTGGAAAGCTTATCATTATCGCCACAATGTATTTAGGAAGAATTGGCCCTATTTCTTTGGCTATTGCCTTTAATTCAAATAAAGAAACGGGAAATATCATTAAAACCCCCACCGAAGAAATAAGCGTGGGTTGATTAAAAAGGAGCAGACTATGAGTATTCATAAATCTTATGCCGTATTTGGGCTTGGCCGCTACGGTTTAGCCGTCGCAAAAGAGCTTGTAAACAATGGAGTTGAAGTTTTAGCCGTTGACTCGGACGAAGCCATCGTAAATTCCGCTATTGCTGACGTTCCTTTCTGCAAATGCGCAGATATAACCGATTCGGAAGCGATAAAGCAACTTGGTATTGCCAACATGGACGTGGTTATTATTGCCATGGCAAATAATCTTGAAGCAAGCGTGATGGCAGTAATGCTGTGTAAAGAGGCTGGCGTAAACATGGTAATCGCAAAATGCGCCAACGAGGTGCATAAAAAAATTTTAAGTAAAGTCGGTGCCGATAAAGTCGTTTTCCCCGAATGCGAGTCAGGCATACGCCTTGCGAAAAACCTTTTAAGTTCGGGCTTTGTTGACGTAATCGAATTATCCAACAACGTATCTTTGATAGAGCTTGAAGTCAAACCCGAATGGATTGATAAAACGCTTATTGAATTAAATTTGCGTAAAAAATACGCGATCAACGTGGTCGCGATTCGGCAAGGGAATAATTTAGAGATCAATATTGACCCCACCATAAAATTAACCAAAGATATGCAGCTTGTAGTTATTACCGATTCTTCAAAGATTAGCAGGTTAAAATAAACGATTCCAGTTAAACGGAGCGTTACCAACAAAAAAGTGTAGGTTTTTATCCCTACACTTTTTACTTTTATTCCTTTACTGCTTTCCGTTTTTCGATAATTGCGTTTACGCCGTAATAAATTCCGTAAACCGCTAATACGATTAAGAATACGCCTGCGGGTGTGAAAATCATCAGCGACCATTTCGGAATCGCGCCGCTTCCCACCAAGCCGATATAGAATGCGTCCTCTTCCAAGAAGAACCAGTTGTGTTCCAAAATCAGGTTACCGAATTTCGCCCACACGGTTATAATCGCAAGCCCTACCGCCGATTTCCATATATTTTTTATTTGTAATTGTACCTTACCCGTCAGCAGGTTCAAGATTCCCCAAGCAAGCTCTACACCGTGAAAAAACATCGTTTGTACCGCTTGATAGCACCACGGTTCACCGTCGCCAACGTTTGCAGGGTACGCAATATACATAAGCGGTCCTACGATCGCAAGCGCCGTAACCGGTTCAAGGAATCTTTCAAATTTTTTATTAAACTGCGTAAAAGCGATAACGGGACACATAACCGTGCATAAATGAAACGGCAATTTGTCAATGCTTATTCCACCGTATACGAAATCGTGCACGAAGAAGTCGGAAAGGTAAGAAACGACTAACGCGTACGCCAAAAAGCGCAACGCTTTTTCTTTTACGCACATATCCTTATTTTTGAGGAGATATCCCGCTAAAAACACACCGCCGAAAATTAAAATCAAATAAACGATATGCGAAACGGAAAACGCCGTAATAGCTATACCCGTATTAAAATGCGAACTTTCAAAAAGCTTAAAAAATAATTCTCTCATTACCTTTCTTCCTTTGTTATATCATTAGATTTATCTTATTATAACATATATCTTTGTCTTTTGCAACGGTTCAACCCTCTAATTTCTTATTCCTTAAAATTCTTTTTCCTATAAGCCGTTGACTATTCTGTTTTTTTGTTATATAATAAAATTACTTCTTACAAAGGAAATAAAGATATGCACAGTATTTTTGGAACAAAACATTTAATTCTCGTCGCCGTATCGTTGCTTTTAATTGTCGCTTTGTTTTTCTTGTCGAAAAAATTGCGTTTTGCCACCGTTTGCAAAACGCTGTTTTTCGTGGGAATACTATCCGAAACCGTCAAAATTTTTTATTATATCATTCAAAACGAAGCAACGCACGGCGGAATATTGCCTAAAACCGACCTGCCTTTTCATCTTTGCTCAATACAGATTTTATTTATCGCTGTCGTTAATTTTACGAAAAACGAAAAGTTGAAACGGTTTTTATTGAGTTTTATGTTCCCCAGTTGTTTACTCGGCGGAATTGCTGCAATTTTGATTGCCACCACTTCGTCGCTCAACGGTATGTGGATTATTACGGCACAATACTTCCTTTACCATATCGCAATCGTAGTTTTCGCGCTCAATCTTTGCACGAACAAAGAACTGAAACTGACCGTTTCCGATTATTTCAGTTGCCTTAAATTTTTAGTTATACTATTCTTTTTTGCGGTATACGTCAACAGTATCGTATACGACGGAAACAGCAATATCAATTTCATGTACGTTGCCTCTCCCCCGCAAAGCGGTCTGCCCTTCCTGAACGAAGATCACGGCTGGTTTGTCTATATCGTGCATTACGCTACCCTCGTATTGCTTTGCGTTACGCTTTGCTATATCAAGCCTATCGTAACTGCCATCAAAGCAAAACTCCAAAAAAATAAGGAAAACTAATTTTATGGAACACGATATGAAGTTGCATCCCGCCCCCTTTACCGCCATTCGCACGGGAACAAAAACCATTGAAATGCGGTTATGCGACGAAAAGCGTTCGCTTTTTTGCGTCGGCGACTTGATTATTTTTACGAATACGGCAACGAACGAGAAATTATATTGTACGATTACCGCATTGTATCGATATCGAAATTTTGAAGAGTTATATAAAAACCACGACAAGTTATCCCTCGGCTATGCAAAAAATGAGCTTGCGGCTCCAAGCGATATGCACGCCTATTATTCCTCCGAGCAAATCGAAAAATACGGTGTTCTCGCCATTGAATTGCAAATATGAGTAAGTTGGCTCGTCGCGCGAACACCCGTTAATACGGGTTTTCTCACTCTTAACCACGACACAAGCAAAACACCACCCCTCTATGGGGTGGCTGGGGATAAGTTATTTTGCCCTGCGGGCAAAGCTTCCTCGCTCGCCTACTTTACTGCTTTTTCTTTCCTATCGTTTCTTGCTCGTCGCGCGAACACCCGTTAATACGGGCTTTCTCACTCTTAACCACGACACAAGCAAAACACCACCCCTCTATGGGGTGGCTGGGGATAAGTTATTTTGCCCTGCGGGCAAAGCTTCCTCGCTCACCTACTTTACTGCTTTTTCTTTCCTATCGTTTCT
>JAZNDR010000006.1:0-15630 GCA_045588185.1 Candidatus Scatosoma sp.
GGTGTACCATCTACCGTCTTCAAACCATTTGGAATAATGTTGAATACCTTCCGAGTACCAGCCGACGCGGAACCCCATACCAGTAAGATAACAATACTCTAAATCACGCACGAAACATTTTTCACTGCGTAAACCGTGAACAGCAACTTGCTTACAATACCATTTGCGGTGGTGGTGCTTTACGGCGACGGTTACTTTGACAAGCTCTTTTTGCCATACGGCAAGGTAGGCGTAAAAACGGTTTGCCCCGGCAGGTGTCGGATAAAGCTTCTTATCCTTTTGCATAATCGCTTTAAGGATATATTTTGGGATAGGTCGAATATCTTTTTCAGTAATCATATTAGTAATCCTCCTCGGGAATCATAATTTCTTCGCCAAAAATTTCAAGCAGGGAACAGAGTGCGGTTTGTTCAAAGGCTTTTGCGGACGAGCACATTTCGTCTATATCATTTTCTTCGTGCGGGGGTTCTTCTACGGGTATGTTTTCCGTTTCAGTTTTGTAAGGCGTAGCGACGTTATCTTCTACAACGACTAATTCAAACCTTTCAGAGATTTTATGAAAATACACGCCTGCTGCGTGATAGGGGAACCCAACCATGGGAACGCGTTCTTTAAGTCCGCAGTCGCGCCCAGTTAAAGTTAAATTAAAATTGTTGGCGAGCTTTACGGCGTTATTCCCAAAGACTTCGAAAAAATCCCCAAGCCTGTAAGCAATTACGGCGTGGGGATATTGATTTTGGAAAGGCATATATTTTTGATACAGAGGCGACGCTTGCAAAGGAACAATTTTCTTCTCTATGGTTTTTGGTGGCAAAATTTCACCCGTTTCCATATCTACGTTAAATTCAGTGGGTTCGTCAACGTCGTCGTTATTATCATTGAGTTCTTCTACGGGTGCTTCGGTTTTTGAAGGTTCCGTTTGCGCCATCATATCAAATAAATTGAATTGACGCGGTTTCGGCGGTTCGGGTTTTGCTTGAACGATAGGGGCAGGTGTGCGTTGAACACTTGAAGTATTCTTTTTTGACGCAGGTTTATATTCGCTACCATCTTCGTTATACAAAGTACCGATTATGTCGGCTTCCTCGAAATAATGCATTGCCCAACCGAATACAATTTCGTCTTTTACGCAAGCGGACGTTGCACTTTTTGAAGAAAGTTTTCTCGCTTCCTCGCAAGCATATTTCATAAAGCTTGTAAGGTCTTTTTTATTGAGTAGGCGTTTACCGCCTTTTTGGATATATACGCCGTTGTTGATTTTTTCTGCAAGAAATTCGTTTGCATTTTCCTGCAAAAATTCTTTGATTGCTTGTAATTCAGCCGATTCAGCTTTTAGATTTAAAGTGATCATTTTATATACCTCCGTTAAATATAATCTTCTAATTCTTCAAACGCTCTGCCGATGTCGCGTAAGGTTTCTTCAAAGCCAAACCACGCCAAGAGATTCATATTAAAATCGCTGTTGCCGAGCGGATCTTCTTTATCCCATTTATTGCCGAATAGTTCGGGCAAAGAGTATATGCCTGTTTCGTACATAAGATTGTAAAGTAAATTATCGATTTCTTGTTTATATTGCTTATAGAAACGAACGGTATCTGAATACCAAATTAAAAAATCAACCATTCCCGATTGGCAACCGTAATTGAGAACGTCGGTAAAGATATTCTTTTTGTCATCATAATTTCCCCATTCATCTATAACGTAATTACATACGCGTTTCTTTAATGGGGTTGCGTCAATTTTTAACTTTTTAACGTTTTTTAATAATAATTTCATTTGTAAAACCTCCTTAATAAATAGGACAATAGTCCAAAACTTTACGGCGCAGGGCGAGAAATTCATAATAATCGTCTACGTCTACGAGCACATCGCCTTCATCGGTTTCTTCTACGTCTAACTTTTTACAAAGCAAGCGTTCAATTTCATCTAACGTGTTATACACGAGATACAGGTTATCCTTATCGTGAACGATAATGACTAAGGTGTTGGTTTCATACTCAATTCTCATTTGTTTTACTCCTTATGGATTTTATTTTGCCTTTCGGCAAAGGGCAAAGTGCATAGGGTAAGCAGCGTGACGCTGCACCCAAGACTTTCTATCTTTCTTTTTCGGATAAACAAGTATTGAGTTGCCCAAACAGAAAGGTTTTAAGGTGCAGTGGTAGGATTTATTGAAATGAGGTTCCGAATGTCAACGAGGGCAAGAAAAATTAGAATAATTTTTCGCAGAACCGTTTACATTTGTGCTTGACCTATGCGACGATAAGCCCTCGAAAGGAAAAATACGTAAGGATGATTTAGCTTGCACCTAAAATTTAGGCGCAACCTCTTGAAAGGAAGCTCGTCCCAAATTCCTGCAAGGTATTCCTTTTTTGTAATAGGCTTGATTTCCCAAAACGGATCAACGATAGGGCGGTTAGTTTCTCGATTTCGCTGTGGATATTTACGGTAAACCCGTAAGGAAAACAAAGCTTGTTTATAGGTAGAGGTCATAAAATGGTGAATAAAAAGTCGGTTGGTATTTTCACGATAACCGACCTTGTAACCAAAGGGATTATTTTTTTTCATAGATAACTCCTTAAATCGTAGCTAAACGCGGTAGTTTGGAATAGAAATTTAAGTTCATAATTGTAGTATGTAAGTGTTCATCACGGGCGTAACCGCATTCACGCGCATAAGCTTGTCCGCGACGGGTAAGCTTTTTAAGTTCATAGGTATCAGAACCGTCGTGATGGCAGCCCTCAATAATTAAATGTCCGTTGCGGTCAATGATTTTGAGATAATCAAGATGTTCAATACAACTAACTAAATCGTGAAAGTTGCGGATAAACTTACCGCCACGCGCGGGGCCGTTCCAACGACCGCAAACCCCAGTTAAAAGGCAATCTCCGTTCATTAACAGTTCTTCACATTTGCTTCTAAAATACGCCCATTCACTTTCTTCCAAAAAGGACATTTCATCTACAATCATCTTTTCGGGAACATCGTCTTCCGTTTCCCAATCAAAGTCGTCTTGGCGCGTAGCAAATAACCATTCACGCGCGGAATTGTAATTTTCGCTATAATCGTAATTGTTATATAAAACGTATTCGTATTTTTTCATAACACACCTCCATTAACCGATTCTCGTAATACCGCCGAGAGCGCTTTTTACAACGATTGTTCCAAATTCAGAACAGTCATTGTCCGATTTATTCCAAACGTAAGCGAATGCGTAGTGCGTTTTACCTTCAGTAACGAGCGAACGTGACCAGTCTTCTTTATATTTAGAAACGATAAGCAAAGAATAACATTCCCCGAAGTCAGTATATTCGTGGGTAATCGCATATACACGGCAACCGTATTCTTTTTCGATTTCTTTTATTTTTTCGTCAAGCTCTTTGTCTTGATAAGCCCAGAAACCGATATAACGTTCAAAGTAGGACACAACGTCGTCTTTTTCAAAAACGTCGATATACGGCTGATAGATATCGAGCTGTTTCATAAGAGAAACAGCCAATTCCTTTTGTTTTTGTTGCAAAGTTACGTTTGTTTTCATAATAGAAAACCTCCTTTTAATAAATATTTTTCTTTTTGCCGTAGGCGGCAGGGGCGAAAGTGCATAGTTTATGACAGCGAAATAAATTAAAAACTCGTGTTTCCGAATGTCAACGATAAGCGTAAGCGTAGGACAAAATTTTTTATTTAGACAAAGAAAAAGCCGAGCAATACTGCTCGGTATTGGAAGAAGCATAAAAAATTTTTCCCGTTGACATTGGGGCATAGACTATGCGACGATAGCCACAACGCAGACGGGAAAATATACCCTTTGAGAGATTTTTTGTATTTTTAAAATAAAAGTCGTTCTGATTTTTGTAATTTTTGTAAAAAACTCGTTCTATTTTTCGCAAAACACTTGCAAAACTATAAAACGTGGTGTATAATATAATCAAGCTCGTTAAGGAGAAAGGATATGTATTTAAGGCGTAAGATAGACAAATTTTTGGAAGAATGGAAAAGGAATGAGGATAGAAAGCCTTTGATTATTAAAGGTGCAAGACAGATTGGCAAGACGGAATCCATAAAGCATTTCGCGGAAGATAATTATAACAATTTTATAGAGATTAACTTCGTAGAAGAGCCGAAATATAAGGGGATTATTGCGGACGGATATAAGACGGACGATATCATTAAAAACATCTCGCGTATTAACACGGAATGGAAATTTGTTCCGGGGGAAACGTTGATATTTTTCGACGAATTGCAAGAATTTCCTGAAATAGCCACTGCGCTTAAATTTTTCAAAAAGGACGGTCGTTTTGACGTTATTTGTAGCGGTTCGTTGCTCGGAATACATTATAAAAAGATTGAAAGTAATAGCGTTGGGTATAAGACGGATTTTCAAATGGACTCTTTGGATTTTGAAGAGTTCCTTTGGGCGAAGGGATACGATGATTCCGTAATAGAAGATATGTTGTTGCATATGAAGGAATTAAAACCTTTCAATTCATTAGAATTATCGGTGTTTGAAGGTTTATTTTTAGATTATTGCATTCTCGGCGGTTTGCCCGAAGTTATTAAAGAGTATATTAAGAAGAATACTTTTGAAGGAAGTTTGCTTTTGCAACGGCAATTGATGGGTGACTACGAGGAAGACATAAGAAAATATGCAGATGGTGTAGATCAGACGCGAATATTAAACGTATTTAGGAAAATTGCGCCACAGCTTGCAAAAGAAAATAAGAAATTTCAAATATCAAAAGTGGCAAGCGGAGCAAGATTTAAGGATTATCGCGGTTGCATAGAATGGTTGCAAGACGCAGGTCTTATTAACGTTGCGTATTGTTTGAATTTCCCGGAATTACCGTTAAAGGGGAACTATGACGAGGAAAAATATAAAATTTATTTCTTTGATACGGGAATATTAGTGGCACAGTTAGACGATGAATCGCAAGATGATTTGCGCGCAAATAAAAATCTCGGGGTATATAAAGGCGCATTGTATGAGAATATTGTCGGGGAAGCACTTGTAAAGCAAGGGTATTCGTTGTATTACTATAAGCGTGACGATGGAAAACTGGAACAAGATTTTTTTGTTCGTGATATGGAATCGTTAATACCAGTGGAAGTAAAGGCAACGAACGGTACGGCAAAGTCTTTGACGACTTTAATAGATAGTGAGAAATACCCCGATATAAAATATGGAGTAAAGTTTATCAAGAGGAATATAGGATATAACGATAAATTTTATACGTTCCCGTACTTTTGCGCATTTTTATTGAAGAGATATTTAACGCAACAAAAATGAAAAGGGGCGCGTATTAAATTAGATTTATAAATTTTTTAATGATAGTTAAGTAAGAAGTCATCTGTGAGGTTAAATCATAGGTGATTTTTTCATAAAAGATACCAAAAAGCGTTGCACAAAATTTTTTTGGAAAATTTTTCCAGAAACTTTGACAAATAGGAAGAAAAGCCATATAATTAAAGGTAGGTGAATATGGAGCAAGAAAAGAAGGCGTGCTTAATGCACGGAGTGCGCCTTTCTTTTTTAGACCCCAAAACGCCAAAATATAATAAAAGGAGAAGCATTATGTCAAAATTACTGATCTTAATAGAGAGATCGAACCTTGTAGCAGAATACGTTAGTAAAAACATATTCGAAAGCACCCCCAAAAGAGCAAAAGGCTCTTTAACCGTAGCTGATATATTTGTTGAATCTCCTTATCAAACCTGTGTGAGCGTAATTGTCAATAGCCGTCAAAGTTTATGTAGTACATACGGCAGATAAGTAATGCCTAAGGCTTTTGGGAGAGAGCCTTAGGCGTTTTTGTGTTTTAGGCGAGAAAAATCGTCTACCAATCTAATCTATAAAAATGCTCTGGTGGCATTGTGCATAGAAAAGATAAACACGCAAGTGAGATAGGATTCACGAATAAAGAAGCTTTTAAAAGGTCGTTCACAAAAGAAGAAATGGAAGCCCATTTCATTAAAGAATGGGAAAGAGGCGTTAAGCTTTGTTGCGGGTTACCGAATTTGTTTCCGGACGCGTTGGCGTATTTAATGGATAAAACGTGCATAACAAATGAAGATCTTGCAGATAAAGCTTGGTTAGACGTTCGTACGATACAACGGTTGCGTACGGACGTTGAACAAAATCCCACACTTACAACGGTTGTCAAGATTTGCTTAGCGTTAGAGTTACCGATGGCAGTATCAGAGATAATGGTAAGAAAAGCGGGGAGAGAATTTAGAGTAGGAACCGTTGATATGGCATATCACCATTTATTAACGTGGTGTGTAGGATACGATTTGTTAGAATGTAATAAAATCATAGGAAGTATGAATAAAAAGTATCCATTATTCAAACAACAAAAGAAAAAATGAAAAATTTAATAAAAATATTATAGAGAGTCGGACATAGAATGTCTGGCTCTTTTTTTACGTTTTTAGCACAAAAAGCAGTTTTTATAGGAAAATGTGAGAGATTTGGCTTAACAAATCAATAAAACAGGACGGAAAAAGCGACATCGTATGTCGTTGTGCAATGTATAAGAGTGTGCTAAAATGCGTGTACAAGCTTTATAGAGCTTTAATAAATTATAAAAACTTCATAAACGATGACGGTGGCCACCAAAATCGAGCGGAGTAGAGAAAATTTAAGCGTTACAAAAAAGTAATGTGAAAGTTTTCAACTTCGGCTTAGTTTTGGTGGCTATTTTTATGCACAAAAACGGATTTGCCGTATTACTCCGCCTTTGAAGGAAAGGAGTAAAAATGAGAAAATCAAAGTATCGGTTGTATGAAAAAGACGAAAAGCGATGGGTACAATATGACGAGGAATCGTACGAGAAAATGAAGCGTTGGCGTATAAATTTTTGTGCACAACAACGCTATAACGAAGCTTGTTTTTGTCCGCAGAAAAAACAATGGATGTGTAATACGATTTGTATGACGTGTCCGTATCGCAAGACGGAGGTGCGATTTAGTAAGTCTATCGCGGGAACGAAAGATTTGACATTAGAAGATAAATTGGCGGACGAGATAGACATTGAAATGCAGTGTGCGGAAAGTGCAGTTGCGAGGGAAGTTTTATTAAGGTTGGATGGTCTGTTGCCAAAGGGACAAGAAATTGTGCGTTTGCGTTGGGAAGGGTATAGTTGGGATGAAATATCAAATAAGGTAGGACTCTCTCGAAGAACGATAATGAGAAAATTACCCAATGTATGCGAAATTTTAACGCAAGAATTTGAGGAATTAAAAAATTTTTCAACAATTTTTAAAAACTAACCCAAAATCTGCCCGAAAATGCCATTTTTTTCTCTACTTATTAGTGTAGGGGCGTCAAGCACTCAAACATACTGCTTTCTACAAGCAAGTACGTCAAGTAAAAAAGTGAAAAACGAGTTATCCACAAATAAAATGCTTAGATTTACGATATAGCGGCCGCAATCGTAGAGAATGCAACAGCGCGTAGGCGCAAATAAGGATAACCGATTTCAAAAAAATTACAACTGAATAAGCCGAAATGCAGATGGCTCAAACCCATTAAGAAAGTAGGCAATCAAGAAAAGTTAGGAGGAGATTATGGCAAACAAAACTCAAAACACTGCGCCGAGAAAACGTTTTTGGCGCGCGACGAAAAACAGAGCCGCGGATTATGCCGAGGAATACAAAAACGGTATTCATATGCGCGGTAAGAAGGAAGGCGAGGAATTGAGCGAGCGTGAAAAAGGCAAACGCCAAGGTTACTTCCAATGTCTTTCCGATCAGGCAGGGCATTTCAAGTACAACAAGGCGAAGAAAGCTGGGGCAAATAAAGACGAAGCAACCGAATATTCCCAAATCATCGGAAAAGGCGGCGAGGAAATCTTGGAGAAAGCCAAGAAGCGTAAAAAGAATTAAGGTGGCAAAAGGCAAATGGCAATCGGGGTAAAGGAGTATATCGAAACGGTAACGTATTTATCTAAAATGTACGATTTTTTCAACGAAAAACTGTTTGGCAACGAGCTTGAAAAGCCAGTGATAACGATAAGCCCAGACGAAAAGAATAAGGCGTTAGGTTGGATAACGCGCGACAAATTATGGAAGAAAGACGAAAATGACGAGGGCATGTACGAGATTAACCTCTCTGCACAGTTCTTAAACCGTTCGATTTCTGAAATAGCGTCTACGCTTATCCACGAGATGTGTCATCAATTTGCAAGGGTAAATGATTTTCAAGATACCGCGCGTTCGGGGAGTTTTCACAACAAGCTTTTTAAGGAAATTGCAGAAGACCACGGTCTAAACGTAGAGTCAAACGGCGGTCGAGGGTGGGCGGTTACCGCATTGAAAGAATCTACCAGTCGGCTCTTGGATAGTTTTATCGGGCAAAACTCGGTAATACCGGTGTATCGGGAAATGCCGATAAAACCGAAAAGGGTTCGTAATTTGAGCGTTCGGAAATACGTTTGCCCCGATTGCGAGGCGTGCGTTCGGGCTTTAAGAGCAGTGAACGTAGTGTGTGGCGACTGCAATAAGCAGATGCAAGAAGAAAAATTATAAGAAATATTAAAATGCAAGGAGATTAAAAAAATGAAAAATGAAACTACTTTTGTATTGGAAAGAGCACCCTTTAAGACGAAGGACGGCAGAGAGATGTTTAATTACTTTGTGCGCTATGCAATCCTTGGTAAAGAATATAAAGCGGACTTTGAGGCGAAAGACCAGGGCGGCTATGAATTGCTTGATTTGATGTTCTCGATTAAACCCACGGCGGAGCTTATTATGTGGGAAGAAACGATGACGGACGATAGAGGCAACGTAACGCCGTATAACGTGTATGAAGCAAGAGTTGTAAACGACGACGGTCTTGTGTTTGCTTATAAGTTAAAACTTTCACAGGAAAGCGACAAGGCGTTCTTGAATATTTTCAAACAGTTGCAAGGCGCATAACGGTCAGTACGTAAAAAGGAGCTGCGGCGGTCGGGAAAGGCAGTCGCAGCCCTCAATTCAATATCAGGAGGATAACAATGAAAAGATTTATTTATATATTGGTATGTTTACTCATTTGCGTTGGCATTGGCGGTGGGGCATACGTACTCGCAAAGAATGCAGATACGGATACGAAAATCGAACAACCTGACAACAGCCCGACGGACGGCAATAATAGCGTAAACAGCGGTCATACGGGAAGCGGTAACGCAGACTTTAAAGACCCGAACGGCGGTTCAAGCGAAGAAGAGGAGAAACCGCCCGTACCGCTTACTGTGCCGACGAACGAGTCGTCGCTGATTGCGGACGGCTTGGAGATGGTAGTGGGGGCGCAGTTATACGTAGGCGACGACGCGGAAAGACCGATGCTTCGCTTTACCTGCAACGTAACGCCCGAATTAAAAACAGCGGTGGAAGCGAATGCCAGTAAACGGCTGGGAATGTTGGTACTTCCGTTGCGGTTCTTGGATAGAGTCAACACACAAAATTATACCTATATCGATTGGATAAACGCCTTAGAAGCGTCGGGGGTTGATTCGTATTACTTAACGACCTTTGACGCAACGGGACTTGGGGTAAGCGGAAGTAATTATTATATGCGTTTCCGATTAGAGGAGATTCCGTACGGCAGTGTAAATACGAAGTTTGCGTGTATGGGCGTGCTGATTACGGCGAACGGAAACGGTACGAAAAGTTATCAATATTCGGCGTTTCCAAACGGCGGAACGTATCGTTCGAATGCGCGTTCGGCGGTATACGTAGCAGGGGCGTCCTTGAACGCGTATACGCTGGGGCAGGTAAACTTTACGGAAAGCGCTTTGTCGAAAATCAGAAGCTGTGTGAACGAAGCGGTAGACGAGGCAAACGGCTTGGCTATGCCCACGGACAACGGCAGTACCTTTGTGTTAAACGTATCGACGGCAGGCCCGAAAACGCTTGCCGTGGGGGAAGCCTTTAAGGTGAGTGCAAGCTATGCGCCGTCAAGAGCGGAGGTGCCGATTTGGTACCGTTCTACGGACGAAAGCGTTGTCCGTGTAGACGCAGACGGGAACGTAACGGCATTGAAAGCGGGAACGGCGGTGGTCGGTGTGTACGTAGCAGGCGAGGCGTTCGGGATTACGGTTACGGTATCGTAACAAAGGGGGAAAGGCTATATGAGAAAGATATTCAAACGGATTTTCGGCGCGGTAATATCCTTCGCATTAGCGGTTATAGGAACGGTAGCGGGGGTATTCCCTGCTACCTTATCCGTTCAAGCGGATACGGCTGCATTGACCTATGAACAAACGAACGTAATGGACGATTTAAAGTCATCCACAATAAACGGCGAGCCGTTTTCTTTGACGAAATACAGCTTTAATGCGTTCAAAGAAACGCAGGTTTTATCGTTTGTGGAGTATTGTTACTCGTTTTACCAAAACTTACAGGATAACTTCGGGTTGTATATCTACGTGTATAATCCGAAAGGCTTGAACTTTGACGTAAACCACGGTCTGAACAGTATTCAGCTTGCGTATGGAGCGAGCACAAGCACGAATTATCATAAGTACCCGTTGCAATTTTTAAATTGCAGCAAGGAGCGCAATTACGAACGGTTATTTTATAAATTCAAAGTCGTATTAACGGTAGAGGAACGGCAAGCCATTTTAGCGACGGTGAATAGCAGTGAACGAGTGTACCGAATCAGCGGAATCGAGCTAATGGAACAAGCTAATACGAACCCGACGGAATTTACAGTGGGAACCACGTATCGGTATAGCGGTTACGCTTCGGGGTACGGCAGTGAGCCAAGCGCAGGGAATACGCTGACGGTTAAGAGCGAGCAGTCGGAGGTTTTGACGCTAAACGTGCACGCAACGCAATACCGCCCAAGCGGTACGAACGGCAAGAATAATTACACGCAAGACAGCTTGCATTCGGTATATTTTGCCGTGCCGAACGATATTATCCGAAAATACGGTGCCATGACAGCGGTGCACGCGATATGGAAAGACGCGGTATTAAAGCCTATGCTGGTTACAGGCAATCAAACGGCATACGAAGCGATTTTACCGTATATCGGTAAGGATATGCGTACGCATAACGAGGATTTAGACTATACGTATTTAGGTGCACACCGCGTTACAACGGCTTCGGGTATGGGTTCGCTTACCACACATAGCTACGGGTATGCGTTTAACCGCGTACCGTCGTGGTCGGGAAATTGGACGTATCACGAATATTACGGACAAGACGTTTCCGCGCTTTACGGTATGTATTATGCCGGGAACGGCACGGACAGTGCGGACAATTATACGGTATCAACCGAGGAAATCCTTGCAAAGCTAAAAGAAAGCAAAACGAAATACGGTACGCCACTTGTCAATGATAAATACAGTGCGGTAATGTTTGAAAGCTATGCCGATAAATTTACGGACGTGAATATCGAGGCGGAAGAAACGTATTCGCTGACAAGCCAAAAGATCTCGCAAACCTTTTGGGAGAAGTTGCGTGGGGATTCGCACGTGGAATCCACGACAAGATTCGACGGTATTGAAGCGATTCACGCGGTAACGAACGAGGATTTTTCGGGAACGGCGGAAGAGGCTTGTGCGCGGTTGTATATTTCCAAAGCAGACTTTGAGGAGTTTAAATCGTATTACGATGCGAATAAATCGCTTTGTACCGTTTATTTGTTCCGTTACCAAACGAGCGATTATATCTCGCAAGAAGCCACGCTTTTAAAAGAGGGTACAAGCTTTGGAGCGGAAACGTGGGAAGAAGTGGACACCAACGCGTATTTCTTTCAGCAGACGGTCAATTTGGATTTCGATATTATAGACGTAACGTTTTCAAACGGTAGCGTGGATACGGTTATACCCGTGGTATCCAATCCGATAGATATTATCCCCGAAGCCACACCGCCCGCGATTACGACGAGCGATAAAGAAAACGAATGGCTGAAATGGTTGAAAATAATCGCTGTTGTTTTAGTGCTGGTGATTATTTTCAGCCCGATCTTGAAACCGTTTTTCGAAGCGGTCGGGCACGGAGCCGTTTGGCTCATAACCTCGCCGTTTAAGGCGATAGGACGGGCAGGAAAAAAGAGAAAGGAGAGAAACCGAAATGAAAAAGACGGGTAAGAAAATACTTGCGGTTATGCTATTGATGATATTTGTTTTACTGTTCGGTTGTTTCGTGTATACAAGCAACCGATTGACAGGCTACCCAAAGGATTTAACCGACTATGAACGAGTAGTTTTTACGGATAAGGACGGTACCATGGTCGCGTTCACTGAGGACGGGGCTTGGTATGACGTGGGCGACGAGATGATTTTATTAGAGATTATAGATTACTTTGAAGGCGTAATCACCATGGAAAGAAACGATACCGAATATAGGTTTTTTGCGGTAGATCGGGATACGATTTACGACGAGGGTACGAACTCTTTTTTCGTAAGGAGGTCGGGAAGTGGATAAAACGAAAAACCTACATATCGTGTTATCCATTGTGATAACGGCAGTGTTTATAGCCTTTGGCATATGCTTTTGTACGAAGTCGTATTTGAGGCTTGGGGAAACGGTTTGCGGGTTCGGTTCGTCCGTTGAATTTTATGTTTCCAGAATACTCCAAATAGAGAACGGCACGGCGGTGGAGATAGAGATAACGAAACCGTCCGCCGTGCTGACAATGGAAAGCACGGCGTTGCCCGAAACGTCCAGCGCGTTTTGGTTGAAAGCGAAAGTGTATTTTGCATTGTTGGTAAACGGAAAAAATCTCGGCTTGTATTTTACGGGCGTGGGCGTAAGAGTGGTAACTTTCATAAGAATACTGCTTTTCATTATTCCGATACTCGTTATGCTGGTATGGCTGATAAAAAAAGCGTACGCTATGCCGAACACAAAACATAATAAAGATACGCTGCCTTTGAAAGCCGTAAAAAAGATAAGCGGAGCGATATATCAGCCGATAAAGCATTTGTTTGTTGGGTATAAGCGGTTCTTGGATGAAAATCCGAAATGGAAAACGGTGTGGCTTTGGATATGGGCGTTTCATATCAATTTTGTTTCTATCGTGGTGGCGGGTATATCCTATTATCTTTATTTTGCGGTGTCGTTCGATACACAATCGCTGTACACGCAGTTTTGTAATTTAGTATTGGATGTCGGGTTGGTGCTGAAACGGTTTCCGTGGCTTTTGACGGGGATAATTGTGTGGACGTTATTCAACCGTATGCGCGTGAGAATCGCCTTGCAAATATTGCAATACCACGAAGCGCGGAATTGCGGATTTATAAAAGACTTGCCGATTGTTACGATGTCTTGCGGTTCCATGGGCAAAAAGAAAACCACGCTGACAACGGATATGTCGCTTTCTCAAACGGTAATGTTCCGACAGGAAGCGTTTCAAAGACTTCAAAAGCAAGATATGAAATTCCCGTTCTTTCCGTGGATAAAATTCGAGAAAGAATTGCAAGCGTGTATGGAATACGGCAGAGTTTATAATCTTGCTTCCATCCGTACCTGGGTGGCACAAAAGCGTGCAAGATACGAAAAACACGGCAATGCAAAACGGCAATTATACGGTTACGACATAGGCAGGTACGGGCTGTATTTCGATAGCGCATTAAAACGCGAATACTTATTTGACGTACTGGAAACGTATGCAAAACTGTATTTTATCTACGTTATTGAAAGCAGTCTTTTGGTGGCGAATTACTCTATCCGCGAAGAGGCCATTTTATACGACGGCGGTAATTTCCCTATGCGGGCATACGGTTTTTTCTCGCCTGCACCTGCGTACACGCGCTTTGCGCATATCTTGGACTTTGATATTCTACGGCTTGGCAAAAAAGTAATAGCAAACAACCCAAGCGCAGGGAGCTTTGAGTTTGGCGTAGTCGTTATCACGGAGATTGGCAAAGAACGCGCAAATATGTTGGAGCTCAAAGAGATAAAAAAGAATGCGGATGAAGCGAACCAGAAGAACGACCTATTCAATGCTTGGCTGAAAATGTGTCGGCATAGCGCAACGGTAGACAATTTTCCGTTCATTAAGGTATTTGTAGACGAGCAACGTCCTGAAAGCTGGGGAAGCGACGCACGCGATTTGTGCGATATTTTGAGAATCACAAACAGTGGAAAACAAAAACTTGCGTTGCCGTTTTATACGATAGAGGAAATGCTTTCCGATTGGGCGTTTTCACGATTTATTTCTATGTATTATAACTTCCGTTATATCCGAGGGGATAACACGCTTTTGATGCATATCCTCAAATGCTTGGTGAGCAAGATTTGGGCGCATAACGAGCGGATTTATAACCGTTTTGGGTACAGCGTTTTAAGCATAGAAAAAGAGCGTGGAACGCAGGATAGTAAGCCTGAAAAGAAGCGGTATTTCTTGGCGAATTACAAGATATATAGAGAACGGTTTACGACGGACTGTTTCTCCGATTATTTCAATGAATTAGCGGAAAAGTCGGGCGTAGGGCTTACGGATTATTTGGATTATAAGACAGTGCGTGCAAGCGTAGAGGAATTAAAACAACAAAACAGTTATTTTATCCGTGATTTGTACGGAGCATAAAGGAGGAGTGTATGGCAAAGCCGTATTTAATGCTGGCGGATTATTTGCGGGATAATCCGTTTGCAGAAACACACATGTACAAGATATATCACGACGGAAGTCATCCCGTAGCAACGCGAATTGTGCGGAGTAAAGGGAAGCGTCCGCCCAAAAAACCTGCAAATACAGCTTTCGATATCGCATTCGATAGTCTATATTTCCAAGCAAAAAGAAAAGGTTTAAGCGACGATGAAATGGCAGATTATATACAAGCGGGATTAGAGAAGCTCTATCCCGCTTCTTCCGCGTTGCGTAAATATATTTTAGAGAAGATAGATAAAAAACAGCGTAATTTATGGAAGAGAATAAAGCGTTTTAAGCGCAAAGTGAATATGAACAGATGGAATTATTTTGTAACGTTTACTTGCGATCCGAAAAAGCATACGGAAGAAAGTTTCCGTAAGAAGCTACGCAAATGCTTGTCAAATTTGCATACGCGCAGAGGGTGGAAGTATATGGGTGTGTTTGAATATGGGGAGGCAAATGGCTCAATACATTTCCATGCGCTAATTTACGTACCCAAAGGCGAAATGATAGGGAAGATAGTAGCGAAGAGAGAGTATAGCAAAAAGAGAGGCGAGAGGCGTACCAGGTACGGGAATACGTTTTTTGACGAGTATTTTGGAATATCTGATTTCCAAGAAGTAAATCCTATATTATTAAAGCGTGGGGGAACATCAAGATACTTAGTAAAATACATAACGAAAACAGGGGAGAAGATAGTGTATAGCCGAGGGATACCAGCGGAGATATGTAAGGAACTTAGTGATAACGACGTGGTAGGAACGTATTTGGATTTTGTAACAAAGTACGTGCTTTGGGATGACGTATTGGATTGGGAAAGGGATATTTGTAATTATAAGGGACAACGCCGACTGATGTAAAGGAGGGATAGTAAATGTGGCAACGCCAGTACGAAGGTGGTGCGTGGCGTATTTTGTGGTACAGGAATGACGAAAATTGCTTAAAGGGGGAAACCGAAAAAAGAAAACGGCGGAATTTCGCAAGCGGGTCAGCGCGAAAACCGCCGTTTTTTCGGGCTTTAAGTCTGTCAAGCGGGTAGATAAAAA
>JAZNDR010000007.1:0-1986 GCA_045588185.1 Candidatus Scatosoma sp.
TATTGGGGGACTCCGTTGCCTGTTTGGGTTTGTGAAGATTGCGGAGAAATCGAGGTTATCGGTTCTCGCGAGGAGCTTGTGGAAAAATGCGGCGCGGCAAAAGATATCGAATTGCACCGCCCGTACCTTGATAATTTAACCTGTAAATGCGGCAAGTGCGGCGGTAAAATGCACCGTACCCCCGAAGTTATCGACTGTTGGTTCGATTCGGGCTCTATGCCGTTCGCACAGTACCATTACCCGTTTGAAAATAAGGACTTGTTCGAACAGACATTCCCCGCCGACTTCATTTCCGAAGCCGTTGACCAAACGCGTGGTTGGTTCTATACGTTGCTCGTAATTTCTACGTTGCTTTTCGATAAAGCGCCGTTCAAAAATTGTATCGTGCTCGGACACGTGAACGACAAAAACGGAATAAAAATGAGCAAGCACAAAGGCAACGTTGTAGACCCTTGGACGGTACTCGATAAGCAGGGCGCAGACGCTGTACGTTGGTACTTTTATACCTCGTCCGCTCCTTGGCTTCCCTCCCGTTTCTACCCCGAAGCGGTTAGCGAGGCGCAAAGAAAGTATATGGGTACGCTTTGGAATACCTATGCGTTCTTCTGTCTGTATGCGGATATCGACGGTTACGACCCGTCCAAGTACGACGTCAAGACTTGTAAACTTTCGCTCATGGACAAGTGGATACTTTCCAAGCTTAACACGCTCGTGGATACGGTCGATAAGAATTTGAACGTATATAATATTACGGACAGCGCGCGTGCGTTGCAGGATTTCTCCGATATCCTCTCCAACTGGTACGTTCGCCGTGGCAGAGATAGATACTGGGGCAGTGAAATGACGGAAGACAAGGCGGCGGCGTACACCGTACTTTGGCACGTCCTCGTTACCTTTGCGAAACTCACTGCACCGTATACGCCGTTTATCGCGGAAGAAATGTATCTCAACCTCGTGCCCGCGTTCTTCAAGGACGCACCCAAGTCCGTCCATCTTTGTCAATTCCCCGTTTATGATTCCTCGTTCGTGGATACGAAATTAGAGGCGGGTATGGATACCGTGCTTGATATCGTCAACCTGGGCAGAGCGGCAAGAAACACGGGTAACGTAAAGAACCGTCAGCCCCTTTCCGAAATGTACGTGGTTACCGCTCGCGCGGATAACTTGGACGAGGGTTTGAAAGCGATTGCTTTGGACGAGCTTAATATCAAGGAATATAAGACGGCAGAGGACGCTGACGAATTTATTTCGTATAAACTCAAACCGCAATTAAAAACGCTTGGACCGAAATACGGTAAAAAGCTGGGTATGATTTCTTCCTTCCTTGCTACCTGCGACGCCAAGAAAGTGGTGGAAACGGTGCGCGGCGGCGGAGAGTACACGCTCGATACCGATTCCGAAGTCGTATTGAAAGAGGAAGATTTGCAAATCTTTACCGAAAGCAAAGCGGGCTTTATCTCCGCAAGCGATAAGGGAGTAACGGTTGCGCTCAATACCGCGCTTACCGAAGAACTTATCGTGGAGGGTATCGAACGCGAACTCGTTTCGAAGATTCAAACGATGAGAAAGGAAGCGGATTTCCAAATCACCGACCGTATCGCTATTTATTATAAAGCGGACGGCAAAGCGAAAGCCGTTTTGGAAAAAGGTGCGTTTACCGCTGACGTTCTTGCGGTGTCCGTATCGGCGGATGATGCGGACGGCTACACGAAAGAGGTAGACGTCAACGGCGAAAAGGTAACCTTGACCCTCGTTAAAATGTCGAAATAAAACTTCTTTTAAAGAATTTTTAAATTTTTTAAAAAACCTTGAAAAAACAGTTGACAAACACCTTTAGTTATGTTAATATGGTTAGGCTGTCGATTGAAAACAGCACTCGATGAACTGTAGTTCATCTAAAGTAGATTAAAAATTGAATAGAAGGAAATGAATTGAGTTTACAAGAATTTTTGTAATAAAAAAGTTTCTGTCAATTAAATTTGAGCA
>JAZNDR010000008.1:0-2382 GCA_045588185.1 Candidatus Scatosoma sp.
ACTCGGAAGTTCCTACCAAAGTTTACTTAAACGGTAAAATCCACAAGGTGGATAGGGACGTAATGTACGAAATGTATTATTTCCGTGATTACGACTATGCGGTAGCAGGCTATGAAAGCACCTGCGAACTCCAAACGCAAATCGACGAATATTGGGACGGAAATTATATTTATGAGTATATTCGTGGAAGCTCCGCACCGTTGCCCGAAAGTTGGAAAGACGGCTTCGATGCCAATTTGGGCGCAAATCTTGAAGGTATGATTGAAGATTCGTTATACGGTAAGTATGCGGAAACCCTCGTATTCAGAGCAAGTGGGAACGTTCAAACTTCGTGGGAAGGAGCGAAATATTATCCGTTTGAACTCAAAGAGTATAACGCAACGTTAGATATCAACGATTCTTATGAAATCATTGCAAGTTATGCGGACGAAGCTGTTTGGAATTGGAGTTCGTCCAACGAAGAAGTTGCTACCGTTTCGGGCGGCTACGTTCAATCGGGTAGTGTGGAAGGCGAAGCTATTATTACCGTTCAACGTAATAATCTCGTTAGATATTTCCACGTGCTCGTTCGTAATAGACTCGTTACGGATAGCCCCGAAGAAATGAATATCCGTTTAGGAACTACGGAGCACGCAGTTTTCAATGCGTATAGCAATCAAAACGACGTGATTGTATTCTCGTCCGATAACGCGGAAATCGTTACCGTCGACGAAACGGGGCTGATTACCGCGCATAAGGAAGGCGCAACGGCGGTTTGGGCGGCTACGCAAGACGGTGAAAGATTTGAAAAGATGTTCGTTCGCGTAGTCGGCAGTACGGATATCGTATCGTTTTATCAACCGAACGAAGGCGGCGAGAGCGTAATTACAATGTCGCACCTTTTGGGACTGGGCAAGATTTCCGTTACCTACGAAACGGTTTTGAGCTTGGACACCGAATATTATATGCTTTTCGAGGGCTTGGACGAGGGCGGCTCGTTCTATCAAGGCACTCCGATTAACGGGCTTCCGGTTTATAATCTCCTCATCAACGGACGGAGTGCGGTGGAGCATCCCGACGTGACGGTTGCGAGCGTTTACGAGGAGTACCAAAACGATACGGGCGGCACCAATTCGCATTTCCTCAATAATTACCGCAGCGTAACCTTCCATACGGCGGGAACGTACAAGTTTGAATTTTGGTATCAACACCAAGGCGGTGAATTTGTCGAAAGAGATACGAATCAACCCTCTTATTCGAATGACATTCCCGTGAAGAACGTCGTGATTTTGGAAATCAACGTGACGGTTGGCACTTCGTATCCTTACAGATACGACGAGACCACGCGCACCTACTACGTTTCCGATTACGCAGGCTTGCTTGCGTGGTACGACGCTCAACAGCTTAACAAGAGCACGAATCTCGTGCTGGAAGCGGACGTCTATATGCCGACCGTCGCGTCGGAGTTCTTGTTTGACCTTGACGGGGACGGCGTAAACGAAAGCAACTGGGGGCTTGAAACGAAGCTTTATACGGGTACAATTGACGGCAACGGTAAATATATTCGAGGCTTAACAATGAATATCGACGTGAGCGCGAATAACAGTACGTACGTTGCTTTTGTGTCGCAGATGTTACACGGTGGCGTTATAAAGAACATTAATTTTGCGGACGGTCAAATAACAAGCCGTTATGTCAGCGGCGTCGTCGGTAGACTTGCCGGCGGTGAAGTTCTCAACTGTACCAATGCGAATACCCTTTTCGCTTGGAACGCGGCAGCGGGAATCGTATTCGATATTTGGGGCAGCGGACGAATTTTTGCTTGCGTGAATTACGGCTCGATTACCTGCGAAAACGGTGACGCTTCTGGAATCGTTTGCGGCTATTCGGTTAACGTTGGCGCTTACGCTACGGTTGTCGGTTGTATAAACTACGGTAGCGTACAGGGGAATATTGCAGGTGGTATCGTACCCCGCGGTGCGAATTGGAAGTTGTACGGCTGCGCCGATTTCGGAACGGTGACAGGAGAAACGTCGGGGAACGTGATTGCAAAACAGTCTCGGGGCGTAGGCTTGTACGGATGCGTCTATTCGTTAGACGAAGGCTTGAAGGTGTTAGAGCGATTGACAAATGAAAAAACGGCAACCGTTTCTGATATAGGCATATTAGAAGACGCGATTGTAGAATTAAACGCGGCGATCGAGCAATACAACGCAACGGGTAGCGTAAAATGCAAGTACCGCTACGTTCTCAACACCAATCCCACGACCTCCGAGGCGTATCCTATTATTCTTCAAGAAGTGACGGACGCACAAGAATAAATCTATGCAACAACAAAAAAAGAGCCTGCGAATTAACGTAGACGCTTTAAACTAACAAAGAACGGCGGTGGGCTTCGGCTCA
>JAZNDR010000009.1:0-56147 GCA_045588185.1 Candidatus Scatosoma sp.
CTGCAAAACACGCGCCTATCGGCAATACGCACGCCAACAACACGAGCGCTAAAAGAAGGGAAAAGAATGCACTGATAAGAGGCACAGCAATTCCGTTTAAGAGCAACGACCAAACGGAAAGATACCCGAACACATACAACAACAATGGCGCGGTGGCAAGCTGTGCCGAAAGGGTTACGGAAAAATAGGAAACACATTTACGCATAATCCGTGCGCTGACGCTCGGCGGGTGATTTTCCGCCTCTTTCCGTTTCTCCTCGCTGATGAATTTTCTTCCCACGGCGTAACAGGTCTTTCGAATGGGAAGCGAGAGAAACGCTATCCCGTAGCACGCGGCAAAGGACAACTGAAACCCTACCGCAAACAGGGAAACGGGCGACAGCAATAAAACGATGATTGCCGCGAGCGAAACGCTCTCTAACCCGTCCTTGCCGATACCGATTAAATTTGAGGCGTATAGTGCCAAGCAAGTCGCGATTGCGCGGACGACGGAAGCGGAAAATCCGCACACCCCGCCGTAAAACAGAATAGCCGTAGCCAACAAACCAAACCTTGCTATCTTCGGTAATTTCTGAAGCTTCGTCTTTTTAACAAGCCACAGGAAAAACCCAAACAGCGCGCCCACGTGCAGACCTGATACGGCAAAAATATGCGCGATACCCCCACGACGGACGTTGTCCAACAACTCGTTATCCATTAAATCGGTGTTTCCCGTCAAAACGGCAAGCGTAACGGACGCGGGCGTTTCGTCCATACCTGCTCTGATAACCGTTTCCATACGCGAGCGCACCGCCAAAAACGGGTCGAACGCACGCCCTGTTACCGCACAATCGTCCGCGTATGCGTAAAAACGGATATTATTCTCTATCGCATAGGAACGGAATTTTCCGTCCGAAAACAAGCGGTAGTCGCTACGCACCTTTCCCCGCAATAAAACCTCGTCGGAAAGGGACACCGTTTCCGCAAACGAGGCGGGCAGGTACGCAACGAGCCGTCCTTTTTCTTGTTTCCCGTCGATATTTACTCCGTCCAAAGTTATCGAAAAAAAGTCCGCCGTTTCCGTACGGTCAACCACTTTTCCTTTAAATACGCATGCATTATCGTACGCCGTGCCTTTGACAAAGCTTGCCGTTTGCAGGGCGAACATTCCCATACCGACCGCGAAAACCGCTACGAGCGTAAGTACGCGGTAGAGTGCAAGCTTGGTACGGAAAAACAAAAGAGCTATTAGCAAAAGAATGGGCAACGCGCACCAAAGCAGGTACGTGCCGTCCGATTTTATAAAGTAGCAACAAGCCATACCAAAACCCAGAAAAAGAGCGCAAAACAAAACGGGACGGAAGTTTATCAGCTTATCCGCCCCGCCGTTTGTTTTTCTTTGCTTGTCAACGGTACTTTTGCTATCGTCTTTCATTTTTCTTTTGTAAAAACGCCGTTACGCCAAGGAAATACGGTCGGATACCGAACGCACGAACAGCCCTTTTTCCTCGCCGAGCGTTACGCAGTCGTTGACATACGCCGTAAATTTATCCGTCGGCTTTGCGATGCGGAACACGGAAGCGACGATCGTTTCTATCTCTTCCATATACAGTGCGACTTTATCTTCCAACGCGCCCCGCACAATCGCCACGATTTCGTAAGGCGTATAGTCGTACTCATTTTTTCTAATCGCTTCGCCCGTTTCAATGCGGTATTTATCAAAACCGACCGTCTTATCCGTTTTGCGGTAAAAATCCACCCCGAAAATGCGTTCGTACTTAAATCCGCAAAGCGCGATAAGCGCTTGCATACGGCTTTCGACTTTCGAACCGTATTTGGTTATGCCAAGGCTCGTTAGACATCTTCTTACGAGGAAATCATAGGAAATAGGCTCTTCCGCCGTCACGATCGCCTTTAAGCGCGCGAGGATTTCCTTATCGTTTTCGCCGGAAGTTATAAACGAAGCGTTCTCGTAACGGCTTTCAAGCGTTGCTTTTTTATACGCTTTCTTACCGCGGTTAAGCTCCGCACCGCCCTTTTTATCCGCGCCCGTGAGCTTATCGAGCAGGTCTTTGATTTTCTTAATTTCGCGTTTGGGATTATTATAATAATTGACGGTAAACAGGCGCACGACGTTCCAGTTATTGCGTTTGAGCGTCTGTATCTGCAATACGTTTCTATCCTTCACCGAGAAGCGGTTGGGCGTATCGCACATAATCGCCAAAATGAATTGCTGTCTGTTTTTCGGATCAACCACCGCCACGTCGATTTTAAAGCCCGATACCCCCACGTCGTATCTACATTCGTAGCCGTACGAGGAGAGTTCTTCGGCGATATATTTGCCGATACCCGCCCGTTGCGCCGTGAGATTGCCCGAAGATATTGCAAGGTTCGTTCGACCCTTTTCCGCAAAATCGAGGAACGCCTTTAACCCCGCTACGCCCTTTGAATTGGTCTTGGAAAGGTCTATCATTGCGCCCGTCATCGACGAGAATACCACCATCTCTTCCCTTGCACGCGATACGGCGACGTTCAATCTTCGCCAACCGCCCGCTTGGTTCAACGGTCCGAAATTGAGGGAGATTCTGCCCAGCTTATCAGGACCGTAGCAGATAGAGAATAGAATCACGTCGCGCTCGTCGCCTTGTACGTTTTCAAGGTTCTTAACGAATAAGGGTTCTTCCCGTTCGTACGCCTCGCGCTCCAATCGTTTTTCCGCGATCGCCGCCGAAAGCTTGCGTTCGATATATTCCTTTTGCACGTTACTGAAAGTAACCACACCGAGGCTGGACTTGCGCAAAGCAGGGTCTGCCAAACGTCGAATAACCTCGTCCACCAGCGCGTCGCCCTCCGCTTTGTTTTTCTTGGTAAAGCCACGGTCGTAAGTGCCGTCCTCTACCAACACGAATTTGACTTTGCTGTTCAGCGCGTCGGGCGAAGGGAACGTGCAAAGACGGCTTTCGTAATACATAAGATTAGAAAACGCGATAAGACTTTCGTGCTTACTGCGATAGTGCCAAGTAAGATGGCGTTGGGGCATATTGATTGCAAGGCAATCGTCCAAAACGCTTTCCATATCCTCGTTTTCGAGATTGTCCTCGTCTATATAGTTGGTGTGGAAAAAGCTCGTAGGCGGGAGCTGTTTCGGGTCGCCGACGATTACGGCGGACTTACCGCGGGCAAGCGAAGATATCGCTTCCGCCGTCGGGATTTGCGAAGCCTCGTCGAAGATAACCAAATCAAACAAGCCGTTTTCCGCTTGCAGGTACTGCGAAACGGTCATCGGACTCATCAGCATACAGGGCGCAAGCACCTTGATAAGCTCGGGAATTTCCTCAAACAGCTTTCTAAGCCCCATACCGCGCAAATTCGATTTGGCAAGACGGGCAAAGGAAGCGGTTTCGAGGCTCAAACTGCCTTCCGTTTCCGCCGTCGGCAAACGGGAAATGAGCTTCGCTCTGATTGCCTCTTTCGTAAGCCGTGAAAATTCTTCCATGGTAAGGCGCAGACTTTCCGATTTTTCTTCCGATACCGCCGCGGAGAAACGCGACAGCACGGGGTCGAGCGGAATATTCGTCTGCAAGAAATTCTTGTATACGTTCTTTTCGAAGCTGTCTATGATATTTTCGCTTGTAACCGCGCCGTTTTCGAGTGCGTCGGTAATAAAGGTAAGCCCTGCTTCGTCCAGTTCCTTCGTCGTCTTTTTATAAGTGCACCACGGCGCGAGCATATCTACGTTTTCAATCAGCGCACCCGCCTTTGCCGTGTAATAATCGAGTACGTCCTCTTCGGGGACTTTCGTCTTGTCCGCCGCCGTTACACTTAAAAAGCTTTCTTCCGCTTCACGGAAGCTTTCGAGCGAGCGAAGCAAGCCGTTGAGCACGGGCGAGGAATACCCGCTCGCCGCGCGTACGCACATACTGTTGAAGCTGTCGGGGTTATAGTCCATAAACACCGACGCGCAAAGCTTATGCAATTCGTAAAGCTCTTTCAAGAAATTTTTACGCGCGTCGAAATAGTCCACTCTGCCAAAGGCAAAAGTGAAATACTGCGAAAGGTCGGTCGCCGTCCGCACCAGCTTCATCGCTTTATATATCTCGCACAAATTCTCTAAATCGGAAACGATTTCTTCCCTTTTTACGGGCACGATTGCCGTTTTTTGTAACCGCTTTACGATACTTCTGACCGTTTTATCCGTTTCGAAATCGGCGTGGCTTTCTTCCAGCCACTTGCCGAGTTCCTCGTATTCCGAGGAAATATCCACAAGCTTTTTATAACGCTTGAAGTATTTTTCAAGCCCCGTATCCAAACGACGGTTTGCGTTGAAGAACGCGTAAAATTCCTCGTCCGTTTGCTTGTAATATTTATTCAGCAAGCCGTTTTGCAACCGTCTTGCGATTTCGTACAAATTATCCAGTTTCTTACGCGTAAGCGTGCTGATATTTTGCCGATACAGTTCCAAAAACAGCGCAATATAATTTTTTAAATGCCGAATTTCGGCAATCACTACCTCGGACGAACAGTAAACGCTATCGCGCACGGGCAACGAGTATTCGTGTAAATTGACGTTGGAAAACGGCGAATTGTACACGCCGCCGCACTCTTTCGCCGCGGCTGCCGCCGCCACCATCATACGCTCGTAACTTTCAATTTTTTCTTTCGTCAGCCCGTCGTAGAAGGTACTTTCGATATTCATTATATCGGGCGCATTTTTGTTTTTCAGACAAACGAGCAACGCCTCGTACACCGAAACGCCCAACCGCCGTTTTTTATGGAGTGCGGCAAGCGGTTCGTATAATTCCTCTTTCAGTTTGACGATTGCGCTCGCCTTTTCGCCAAGGCTCACTCTTTCCTGCCCGCCTGCGAGCGAAAGGGTGGTGCTCAATTTTTGTAATACGTCTGCCTTATTCGTTTTGTTGGAATGGAGTTCCAAACAAAAATCGCCCAAACCCAAGCTATCCAAACGCTTTTTAACGACGGAGAGCGCCGCTTGCTTTTCCGCAACGAACAGCACGCGCTTGTTATCGTACAGCGCGTTGGCAATGATATTTGTAATCGTTTGCGATTTACCCGTTCCGGGGGGACCGTGCAAAACGAAGCTTTTGCCCGTTTGCGAAAGTGCGATCGCCGCCCATTGCGACGCGTCCGCGGGCAGGGGCGTAAGCGTGGCTTCGGGGCGAGCCTCGTCCTCGTTCAATCTCCCCTCGTATCCGCCGAACACGAGCGAATTGTTTAAAAATGCCGATACGATTTCGTTTTTGGAAAACTCGCCGATATTACGGCGCAAATCGTGCCACATTTGGTATCTTGCGAACGAAAACGCCGCAAGGTAGGTATCGTCGTATACTTCCCAACCGCGCATACGCACGATTTCCATACGAATCATCGCAAGCACTTCCGAAATCTTCAAGCCCTGCACTGCGCCGTCCAAACCACGCACGTCGATATTAAATTCTTGATTGAGATATTCGAGCAAAGTCGAGTTGACGGACACGTCCTCGTCGGAAACGGTCAACGCATACCCCAAACCGCCCTTGCCCTTTTTCAAGGTTACGGGCTGTAACACGAGGGGCGCAAAATGCTCCTCGCCGTCCTCTCGGGAATACCATTTGAGGAAGCCGAGCGCAAGATAGAGTATCTTCGTACCGTATTCCTCGTCCGCTTCTTTATTTTTTCTTATCAACCGTCCAACCGTTTCAGTGAGCGTTTTTTCGTCCGCGTAGGTGCGCAATACGCCTGAACGGTTCTCTATCGAAATCAGCTCGCGCATCGGCCGAGCTTCCGCCGTCGCACCAAACTTTACCCCCTTTTGCGCAATCTCCGCTACGTCGAAAGTAGCGGGGGCGAGGAGTAATTCCTTTTGCGCCGTAACCGCGTCTAGCGTTTCGTCGGGGTCGGCGGATACGAGCTGTACTCCGCCTTTGTTGGGTTGGAAATGGAGAAGCGCGTTCTTCATCGACAGGTCGAGCAGTCGGCGTTCCCATTGTTTATCCTTGGTTTGCTCCGTTTCGCCCAAGCCCCAGTCCTGCGGGTCTTTGAGTTCGGACGGCGCGTGGAAGGGCGAAGTCGCCTCTTCGGAGAGCACCTCGTAGCCCTTTACGTTGCGTGCGCGCAGGGGCAGAGGCAGTACGTGCGAAATACGGCAACGGCGAATATCGACGTACCTATCGTAATACACGCCCGCGTCTAATTTTTGTTTGAAATGCGCTTCGGAAGTGGAATATGCCGCGTTGCGGTCGGAGAAAAGGTCTTCCGCGTCGAAACAGCTAACGTTGTTGATACCGTCGGACGCGTATGCGTTTAAACGCTCCGTGTCGTCGGAAACGGTGTCGAGAAAACAGCTGTCTATCAGCCACACACCGCAAGTGATATTCCGCTCGCCAAAAATCAGCAAGGAATGCAAACCGAAGCTTTCCAAACACGAGCAGGCGAAAATCGCCATTTCTAAAACGCTGGCTTTTCTTTCGGATAATATCTTAACGCCTGCACCCGCTTCGACGGGACGGGAAATATCCGCTTCCTTTTTCGTAACCGACAAACGGCGTAAGCTTGCATACACTGCCGCAATGATACGGCGTACGGCGTTTTTATCGTTGCCGATATACCCGCCGCCAAATTCGCCAAGCTGGCAATCCGCGCCCCATTTTTTGAGTTGTTCTACGACGCTGTCGCGGATTTTTGCACAGTCGGCAAGCCGCGGGCGCACGAACGAGGCTAAAATTTCTGAATTGCCTTCCGTGCCCTGCCAAAAATCAAAGGGTAACGCGGTAACCGTCCACGACTGTTGCGCAAGTATTTTTTTATCCTTTTTCAATACGGCGGTAATCGTTTCCTCTTTAGCCTCGTCCGCGTTTGCAAAGTACAAGGGCGAAAGAAGATTCCCCGCCTCTACGCTTACCGTGCTTTCAAAGGGTATTTCTTCAAAATTTTTCTCAAACGGCACGAGCATGCCGTTCTCGTTTTCTATCGTTAAGGTGAGCCCTTCCACGGCTTCCCCCGCTGTGTTTTTAATTTGCAATGCGGAGAAAAGCGGACGGCGCGCGAAATAGTCGGCGTAAGAAACGACCTTCACCGCTTCTCCGCCGAGCGTTATAAATTCTTCCCATTTTTTCGTTTTTTGCGCCATACAACTCAACCTCGTTTTCTATTATATACCAAACCCAAGAAAAAATCAACTTCCAAAATGATTTTTCTTAAAAGTAACGCTTTATTCCAGATATTGCGACACGGCGTAGGAAAGGCGGTCTATTACGTCTTCCACCTCGCCAAAGAGCATACACCCCGACGCGCGGACGTGTCCGCCCCCGCCGAACGTGCCTGCTATCTTGTTCACGTCCGCGTATTCCTTGGAACGCAAGGAAATTTTATATTGACGGTATTTATCTTCCATAATAGAAGCGGCTACCTCTACGCCGTCTATATTCAAAGGGAAATCTACGAACCCTTCCGTCATTCCCTTATCCGCTCCGCACTTTTTCATCGCCTCTTGCGTAATGACAATCAGTGCAAACCTATCCTCGAAAAAATACCGTATCCCGCTCATCGTCATTGCGTACAACGCCGCACGCGCTTTCGATTGTTTTTTGAATAGATTATAATTGTAATACCGCACGTCCGCACCCGCTTTTACCAGCTTCGCCCCCAGCAAAAAAGCTTCTTCGTCCACATCGTCGTGCGAAAAATTCCCTGAATCGGTCAAAAGCCCCACGAGCAAATATTCCGCCGTCGTTTTATCAAACGGAGCACCCAGGTATTCGATGAGCGTGGCAATATTCATACAATTCGCCGCACATTCCCGTACGAAATTATATTTCGCAAAACGGGTGTTCGAGATATGGTGATCGATATTCACGGTATCAATACGCTTCCTCGGTGCACCTAAAAATAAGTCGGAAAGTGCGCCCAATCTTTGAATATCTGCACAGTCCAACGCCACGAGCAAATCGAATTCCCCGTCTACCGTTTTCCGCATTTGCTCCACGCCCTTTAAAAAGGCGAGGTTAGAGGGAATATCCGATTCCACGAGCGTTACGGCTTCTATGCCGATAGCATTCAAGGCGCGGGAAAGCGCAAGCGTACCGCCTATCGCGTCGCCGTCGGGGCGCATATGCGTAACGATCGCTACCCGCTTCGCCCGTTGTATTTTTTCGGCTATTTGTTTTAAAGTTTGTTCCATTGTCCGCACCTTTACAGAAAAACGCGGTTTTGCGCAAACCGCGTTTTTAAGGTCAATCTTCTTTCTCGTCCGTATCCGCGGGCGTCGTATAAGTGATACTCTTAAACAGTTCGTCCATTTTTGCACCGTAACCCATACTTCCGTCCATACGGAAAGTGAGTGCGGGTACGGTGCGCATACGCATTACCTGTGCCAGCTCGCGGCGGATAAAGCCTGCGTTCTCTTGCAAGAGCGCAAACGAGCGTTTGATTTCCGCTTCGCCCACGCCGTAAATACTCACGTAAACGTACGCCGTTTTCAAATCGGGCGCGACGTCCGTTTCGGTAACCGATATCAAGCCTTTCAAATCGGGGTTTCTATCCTTTACCTTACGCAAAATCGCACTGATTTCTTTTTGGTATTCGCCGTTTAATCTTGACGTTCTCGATACTTTCATTACGCTTTGATTTCCTCCGTCACGTAACATTCAATGATATCGCCTACGCGGATTTCGTTAAAGCCTTCAATCGCACAACCGCATTCGTAACCGTAGTTGACTTCTTTCACGTCGTCCTTGAAACGTTTGAGCTGTTTCACTCCGCCCTCGACAATCATAATATCCTCACGGTAGATACGGAGTTTACCGCCGCGCACAATCTTACCGTCGATAACGTAACAGCCTGCAATCGTGCCAACGCCCGTGATATTGAACGTTTGACGGACTTCGCATTTACCGATAAGCGTTTCTTTGAGCTTAGGTGCAAGCATACCTTTGAGCGCCGCTTCCATATCGTCGAGTAATTCATAAATAATACGGTAACCTCTTACGTCTACCTTTGAGGTTTCCGCAAGCTTCTTCGCTTTCGTATCAGGGCGGACGTTGAAGCCGATAATAATCGCGTTCGCGCTGTCAGCGAGCATAACGTCGCCTTCGTTGATCGCACCTGCCGCCGAGTGGATAACCTTTACGCGCACTTCTTCATTGGAGAGTTTTTCAAGCGACTGCTTTACCGCCTCTACGCTGCCTTGTACGTCGCCCTTGACAATGAGGTTGAGGTTCTTAATTTTGCCCTCTTCCACTTGCGCGAACACGTCGTCGAGCGTAACGCGGCTCTGTTCTTTAATCATGCTTTCGCGTTGCTTATTCTTTCTCTCTTCCTGTACCTGCTTCATAAGCGCCTGATCGACCGCCATAATGCTGTCGCCTGCGTTCGGCACGTCTTCCAAACCGAGAATAGATACCGCCATCGAAGGGCCAGCCGATTTCACCGCTCTGCCCTTGTCGTCGAACATTGCACGAACTCTGCCCATTGTCGTACCCGAAAGGATATTGTCGCCCGTTTTCAGCGTACCCGTCTGCACGATAATGCTCGCCACGGGTCCCTTGCCCTTATCCAGCTTCGCTTCGATAATCGTACCCCTTGCCTGACGGTCGGGATTCGCTTTGAGCTCTTGCATTTCCGCTACGAGGTTGACCGAATCGAGCAAATCGTCGATACCCATGCCCGTCTTTGCGGAAACGGGTACGACCATTGTGTCGCCGCCCCATTCTTCGGGCACGAGCTCGTATTGCATCAATTCCTGTTTTACCTTATCGGGATTGATTTCGTATTTATCCATTTTATTCATCGCGACGATGATAGGCACGTCCGCCGCTTTCGCGTGGTTGATTGCTTCAACCGTTTGCGGCATGATACCGTCGTCTGCCGCCACCACGAGAATAACGATGTCGGTAACCTGCGCACCGCGGGCACGCATTGCCGTGAACGCCGCGTGACCAGGCGTGTCGATAAAGGTGATTTGTTTTCCCTTCGCCGTAACCGTGTACGCACCGATACTCTGCGTAATACCGCCCGCTTCGCCCGCCGTTACGGACGTAGCGCGGATTTTATCGAGCAACGAAGTTTTACCGTGGTCAACGTGACCCATTACCGTTACGACGGGCGCACGGGTAACGAGCTTGCTCTCGTCCTCAGCCGTCGTCGTATCCATCAGCACTTCTTCCGCCGTCTTTTCGGGCTTGTATTCAAGGTCGATTTCCATATCCGCCGCAAGCAACGCCGCGTTTTCGTAGTCAATCGAATCGTTGATACCTTTCATAATGCCCACTTTAAACAAACGCTTGGTGATTTCCACTGCCGAAACGCCGAGCTTTTCGGACAAAACTTTCAAAGGAATATCCTGCGTGGTAACCACTGCGTGTTCGATTTTAACGGTGGGGATTTCCTGTTTCTTTTGCTTTTTGGGCGAACGAACCTTTCTGTAACCGCTCTTATCCTCGTCGAAATCGTCCACCGTCAAGCCCTGTTGCTTCACAAGCGCGCGCTTGGAAAGCGCTTTCTTTTCGGTGTAGGTCTTTTCGTAAGTCTTTTTCTTTGCGGGCGACGAGAAAGACTTGGTATCCCTGCTCGGCATTATCGGTGCCGCGGGCGCGGTTGCGCCTACGCGAGGGGTACGGGGCGTGCCCGAAGCGGGTCTGCCTGCCGTAAACGTTCTTTCTCCCGTCGGACGGGCAGGTCTTTCGCCTTGCGTGCGGGGGCGGTAAGTCGAACCTGCAGCGGAAGTATCTACACCCGGTTTCGCCACGTAAACGCCCTGCTCTTGACCGTTTCTAAAATAACGGGGAGCACGAGGTCCTGCGGGCGCTTTGGGCGGTGCGTAAGTTTTGAGCTCGGGTTTCTTCTCAACCGACTCTTCCGCTTTCACTTCTTCCGTTTTTTGTTCTTCCACGACGGGAGCGGGTTCTTCCGCCTTTACCTCTTCCGCGGGTTCTTCCGCCTTTTTACGCGTCGTTTTCTTTTTCGGTTTTTCTTCTTCCGAGGGTTTTTCCTCCTCGACGGGAGTTACGGTAGCGGCAAGCTTTTCCTTTTCCTTCGCTTCCGCCGCGGCCTTAGCCGCAGCCTCCGCCGCAAGACGGGCTTCCTCCGCCGCGCGCGCAGCCGCTTCCGCCGCTTCGCGTTCCGCTTTTTCCGCTTCCAAAGCCGTTAAATTTTTTAAGACTTCCGAAAGCGTTTTTTCCGTGGACGAAAGACGTTTCATCACGTTGCCGAGACGGTCGTCCTCCAATAATTTCAGCACGTTCTCCACGTTTTCATATTTTTTTGCCATAAGTTCAGTTGGTTCCTCCCGAATATAATTTAAATTGCGGTTCGCCGTCGGCTACGGAAAGTATCGCCGAGGCGAGATTTTTTTCTTTGATCGCCACCGCTTTCACGGCGGGGCGGTGGATAAGCTCCGAAAGCAGGTTTTCCTTTGCTATCAACAACGGACAACCCAGCCTTTCTTGCGCCTTTTGCATCAGCTTGAACGAGCTTGCCCCTAATTTTTCGTCGCAAACGAGCAGGTATACTCCCTTTCGTTGCGCTTCCGCGTTCTCCGCGCCGTAAACGATTTTGCGGGCGCGTACGCTAAATCCCAAATAAGTTTCAATCTTTTTGAGTGCCAAGAGCGTCCTCCTCTACCCCCCGATAAACCTCGGGTGCAACGTTTGCCGAAAACGCTTTGTTGAGCAATTTTTTATCGCACAGCTTTTTCAAGCATTCGTCCGAGCCGCAAATATACGCGCCCCGCCCCGCGGCTTTGCCCGTAGGGTCGGCGAATATCTCGCCGTCGGCGTTTCTCACCACGCGCGTCATTTCCTTTTTCGGCTTCATTTCACGGCAGGCGATACAAGTTCTCATCGGCACGGATTTCGTCTTTGCTGCCATTATTCTTGCTCCGTTCCCTCTTCTTCCGTTCCTTCCGCTTCCATCGCGGCTAAAATTTCCTGCGCCTCAGGGGAAGCCGAGCTCTTCACATCGATTTTCCAGCCCGTCAGTCTTGCCGCAAGACGAGCGTTTTGACCGTCTCTGCCGATTGCAAGCGAAAGCTTTTCCGCGGGCACGATCGCCATTGCGCTGCGTTCGCCCGTTGCCGTTACGGAAAGCACCGTCGCGGGCGAAAGTGCTTTATAAATAAACGCCAAGGGGTCTTCGTTCCATACGATAATGTCAATCTTTTCCCCGCCGAGCTCTTCCACGACCGCGTTTACTCTTGCGCCTCTGTTACCTACGCAAGCGCCTACGGGATCGACGCGCGAATCGTTGGAAAGGATCGCCATTTTCGTTCTGTGACCTGCTTCACGCGCGATTTCTTTGATTTCCACGATACCCTGTGCAATTTCGGGTACTTGTTCTTCAAACAGTTTCTTGACAAGCCCTTGCGCACTGCGCGATACCACTACCTGCGAAGCTTTACCGCTGTTTCTAACCCGTTTTACAAACACTTTCAGCTTGTCGCCTACTACATATTTTTCGGTAGGAACACGGTCTTGCGCGGGCATTACGCCCTCAATTTTCTTGTCGCCGAGCTCTACGTATACGTTGCGTTCGTCGATTTTACGGATAACGCCTTCCATCAATTCGCCTTCCTTATCGGAGAATTGCGACATCGTGTTATCGCGTTCCGTTTCGTGCAGTTTTTGCAAAATGACCTGCTTTGCCGTCTGCGCCGCGATACGCCCGAAATCCTTGGGGATAAACACGCGTTCGATAACGTCGCCCACCTGATGGTTGGGGTCAAGCTCCTGCGCGTCCTCCAAAGAAATTTCCTTGTCTTTATCCACGACTTCTTCTACGACGTAGCGAGTCGCCTTGAAATCTATCGTACCCTTATCCGCGTCGAGGGTAACGGAAATTTCCGCACCGCCGTCGTACTGTTTTTTATACGCCGAAGCCAACGCGTTTGCAAGCGTTTCCAAAAACGCCTCTTCGCTGATGCCCTTTTCTCTTACCAAATCGGTAAGCGCCGCAAAAAACTCCTTGTTTTCCATAACTTTGTTTCTCCTGTCAGTTTTTGTTGAATTTATTTATGATTTTTATTTTACCTTATTCCAAGCCGTCGAAGTCGATTGCACGGCATATTTTTGCAATTTTTGCTATCTCTAACTTTACCGTTTCGCCTCTTTCCTCAATCTCTACGCAGTTTCCGTCGTACCCCACGAGCTTCGCCTCGAAATACTTTTTACCTTTTAACGGTGCGAACAGCTTAACCTCGACCTTTTCCCCCATACACTTTTCAAAATCCCGTGCGGTTTTGAGCGGTCTGTCCAAGCCGGGGCTGGACACGTTGAGGGTGTACGGCGCGCCGAAAGTGGGATCGACTTCGTCTAAAACAGGGTCGATGGCGCGGTGGAATTTTTCGCAGGTGTCGAGGTCTACTCCCCCTTCCACGTCGATATACACGGTGAGCGCGGGGGCTTTGCCCTGCTTTAACTCCACCTCGACGATTTCGATATCCATTTCGTCTGCGATCGGTTGCAGTGCGGTTTGTATTTCTTCAATAGACTTCACTTTCATAAAAGTTCCTATATACAGTTATTGAGAGTGGCGCGCCACTCTCAATAATCAAAGAATTATTAAGTATCCTTATTATACCATTATTATCCGAAAAACGCAACTGTTTTAAACGCGATTTTCCAAAAAAGACCGTTAAAATTCTACCTTATAGTATTCCTTTAACATTTTTTTCAAAACCCCGATTTGGCGTTGAAGCGCCTCGCCTTTATCCGTCTGTTTCACGAGCACTCGCTGTTTATAGGAAAACAGCTTCCTGCTTTCGCTTTTCAAATCGGAAAAGTGGTCGATAACGTCCTTGGAAGAAAACTCGGGCGAATGGGATACGAGGTACAGCCCTTCCGAGTTATTGATAAGGGTATATCCGCCTATTCCCGTCTTTTCGTGATACGCTTTCGAAAGTCCGCCGTCGATCGTAATATGACGGCAATTCCCGCTCTCGGGCGTTTCCCCGTCCTTGACCTTGACGGGCATATGCCCGTTGATAATGACCGAGTATTCGCCGTGCAATCCAAACTCGGCAAGCACCTTTTTACAAAACGACTCGTCCTTGATATGGTCGTAATAGGGGTCTTTATTTTCCCGTTCGGTATATCCTGCAAAATACTTGGTATACACGCACATTTTATCTCTGCCGTACAGCGGGGATTTCTTCCCGCACCAAAGATACCACATATAATCGAGGGAATACCTATCCCCGCGCGAAGCCGCCCGCACCAGCGTATCCAACCGTTCGTAAAGCGCCTTGCCTTTATATTTTTTATCCCCGACGGTTACCTCGGAAAATCTGCCGTCCGCTTCCGTCGGCACACAGCCGTGCATAAGCAGATTGCCGTTATAGCATTTGTGCATACTCCCCCGCCGCAATAAAAATTCCGCGTGCGCTTTTAACCGTTTATTGCCCGTGAATTCTTCGGTCAATAAGCCTATCAACGCCCGTTCCTTTTTCGTCAGCGTGGACGAGGGATATAAAATGCGGTCGTCCATATCAAACTCGCCGTGCCGTTTAATAAGCGCGTTTTCTAATTTCAACTGAATAACCGTGATTGCCTTCGTCATTTTGAGCAACAAATCGTTGCTTTCGAAATCGCTTTCCCCGCCGTAGATATCGGAAATTTTAAAGGTGTCGCACGGATCGTCGCCGTATTCTTCTAACGCAAACGCCATCAGGGGGCGAAGATTGATTCCGTAATTTTCAATTACCTGTAAATTGCGGTAAGTGCAATTGATACGGATCACGTTACAAACGCACGCCGCGTTCCCAAAATGCGCGCCCAGCCATAAGATATCGTGGTTACCCCACTGAATATCCAACGAATGATACTGCGCAAGCTTATCCATAATTTTATCCGCGCCGTTCCCTCTGTCGTAGATATCCCCCACGATATGCAGATGATCGACCGCAAGCCGTTGAATCAGCGAACACATCGCGCCAATGAATTTATCGGCGTTGCCAAGCTCCACTATCCCCGAAATAATGTTGGAATAATACTCCGATTTCGTGATACTGTGATAGGGCATATTGACTAGCTCGTCAATGATATACTGATAATCCCTCGGCAACGCTTTTCTTACCTTCGAACGGGTATATTTCGCCGCCACTAGCTTGCAAACGTCCACAAGCCGATACAGTGCCGACTTATAAAACTCGTCGGCGTTATCCTTACCCTTTATCCGTTCCAAATACTTTTCAGGATAATAGATAAGCGTGGCAAGCTCGCTCTTTTCCCCCGCCGATAAACTATCCCCAAACGCCAGCTCGATTTTCGTACGAATGACGCCTGACGCGTTGCGCAGGATATGTAAAAAGGTTTCCGACTCCCCGTGCAAATCACTGACGAAATGCTCCGTGCCCTTAGGCAGATTGAGTATCGCCCCAAGGTTGATGATTTCCGTCATAACCTCCTGCGGGGTGGAAAATTGTTTTGCTAATAATTCGTAAACTTCTTTACCCTCCATTCCTTTTATTTCCTCTTATTTTATTGCGCCGAGCGCTATTTCCCTATTTTAAAACAAACCGTCCGCTTTTAATTCTTCATAACCCCGTTTCACTAATTCCAAATGATCTCCGCTGATAATAAACGGCCAACAACGCAGGTGCATACCGATTACGACGGATATTTCGTTTTCCATATCCACCATCAAATACGAGCCTGCCGCGCCGTCCCAACCGAACTCGCCCTTGGGCAATCCCCATTCCGTTTCCTTTAAGCGCACGCGCACACCCAAGCCGTAGCCGTAATCCGTACCCTGCACGCAAGAAAAATTATTATTCATAATAAAACTCGACTGTTGCTCGGCAGACATTTCCTTAATCGTTTCCGCTTTCAATATCCGCGAGCCGTCATCGGCAATTCCCCCGCGGGCAAGCATACGCGCAAACCGTGCATACTCCTCTATGTTCCCGATTGCGCCCGCACCGCCGCTTTCGTAATTCTCCCCTAATATCAAATGGTTGTTTCCCTCGTCAGGATAAATATTTTGCTCCGTATCACAAGTATACTGCTTAGCAATATCCAACCGATGTTCCAAATGAAAGCCCGTTTTTTGCATTTGAAGGGGCGCAAAAAGCGTTTCCTGCATATACTTAGAAAATCTTTTTCCGCTGACCACCTCGACAATCGCACCGAGTACGTCATGGCAAAGACTGTATTGAAACTGCTCGCCAGGGTCGAATAAAAGCGGTTCTTCGGCGAAAGCATTTACGAACGCAAGCGTATCCGCTTTTCCGTCCGTTTCCTTTCTCACCCTGCGTATCGGTTCAGTCGCCGTATTATACGAAAGCCCTGCCGTCATCGTCAACAAATGCTTGACCGTCATTTTCCGTTTAGGCGCACGGCGGTTGCCGTTTTCGTCCAACAAAAACACGGTTTTATAGGCGGGCAGATATTTTTCCACCTCGTCGGAAAGCGCAAGCCTTCCCTCTTCGCAAAGCTTCATCACGCAAGCGACGGTCAGCGGTTTCGTCATCGACCACAAAAACAAATTCTCTTTGCCCGTCGGTGCTTTTTCCGCTCCGTCCAAAAAACGGTAAATGATTTTATCCCCTTTGCAAAGCATAAAATCTATATACGGTATTTTTTTCTCTTCTACCATATACCGCAAATATTCGCGTATACCTTCGCCTTTCATAGCGCTCCTTTACGCAGGCAAACTCCCGCGCTTTTTGATAAACTCGATAAATATTTTCGCCGTCACGCACGCGTCGTCGAACGCACGGTGATGATTAAAAGTAAATCCGTAATAATCCGCCACCGAATTGAGCTTGTAATTGGGCAATACCCCCCGCAAAAGCTCCTGCGCGAGCGTTAAAGTGTCCAACTGTTTTTGGTCGAACATATATCCGTTTTGTTCCCCGTAATATTGCACGAAACGGTAGTCGAACGTCACGTTATGCCCCACCAAAATCGCCCCGTCCGTAAATTTGAAAAAGTCCGCAATCGCGTCCTCTATCGCGGGCGCGCCGATCAAATCCTCGTCGCTGATACCCGTCAGGTCGATAATTTCTCTCGACAGTCTTTCGGGGCAGGCAACGAAAGTGGAAAACTTCTCTTTCATTTCCCCGTCCACGATTTTCACCGCGCCGATTTCGATAATTCTGTCCATTTTGCCCATCGCGGGGTTATTGTTCAAACCCGTCGTTTCAAGGTCGAATACCACGAAAGTATTTTTCTTTAAATCATCGGGTTTATCAAGGCTGTCGAAAAATCCCGCCTGCGTATAGTCAATATATTCTTCGGGGAATACGGTATGATAGAATTTCGGCACGGGCTTGCCCTTTCTTGCCACGGGCGTGAAATCCGCGGGCGGTGCGCCGTAATTGATTTTCCCTGCTTTAAAGGAAATATTCCCGTTGTACTCCTCGTTTGCGCCGATAATGACGATTTTATCCCCCGTTTTCAGCTCCCGCACTTTATCGACGGTCGCTTTTTTAGGAAAATAGGTAGTACGGATAGCCCCCGTCCCGTCGGTGAGCGTAACGGAAAAACGGGATTTTGGCACGTCCTCGCCCGTTTTCTCGTTATGCTTTACGTACTGTTTTTCCTCAATATAAGTAATCGTTCCGCAAATCGCGTAAGTCCCCTCTTCGTGTAGGTGGTCAGCCATATACACGGCGGTTTTCGGCTGTTCGTCCGCGCCGTCTAATTTGACGAAATCAACGATGGGGAAACGGCGTATCTCGTTTACGATTTCTTCCTCGGCTTGGGGAAGTTCCTCTAAAATTTCCTCGGACGGCGCTTCCTTTTCCACGATTCTCACGTTTCCGTAGAAAGTACCGCAGAAGATACTCCCCAAATACGCGCTTACCTCGTCGAGAATTTTCCCCGACGAAAACAACCCCTGTTCGCCCGAGGCGATATCCACAACGAAATGCGCTCCGCTCGACAGCATTTCCACCTCGATATTTTCCTCGTCCATAAAAGCGGAAGCCGCGGGGAATTTCGCCGCGACGTAAGCATAAATTTTGTTTTTGATAATATCCTTATCAGGCACGCGCTTAATGATTTTCACTTGCGCCGTAAACCCCGTCGGAATATATTTTTCGGATATTAACCGCGCGTTTCGCTCTTCCGCAACGGAATAAGTTTTATCCGTAACCAAAGAAAACTCCACCGATTTTTCTTTTTTAAGTACCGTAATGCCGTATAAAATGGCGTTTTTCAACCCGTCGCAACCGCGGATTTCCGATAAATATTCCTCAACTCTGTTCATCTAACAATAACCTTATTTCCTTAAAAAATTCCGTTTCCGCTTCCATAGCGGAAACCTTTTTATACGGCTCGCCCTTTTTGAAAATCAGGCAAGCCCCGTTCCCGCCCGCGATACCGATATCCGCGTCCTTCGCTTCCCCGGGCCCGTTCACCACACAGCCCATTACCGCGATCTTGGCTTTTCTTTTATACGGCTTCACAAATTCCGTTACCTTTTCGGCAAGCGACATACTCTCCCACGCGCAACGCCCGCAGGTGGGACAGGAAACCACTTCCACGAACTCCTCGTCCAGCCCGCACGAACGCAATATAAGCTTTGCCGCGTCCACTTCCTTTACGGGATTATCGGTTAAAGAAACACGAATGGTATCGCCGATACCGTTTAACAGCAAACTCCCGATCCCCACCGCGCTTTTCACAATCCCCGCTTCCGTCGTGCCTGCCTCGGTCACGCCCACGTGCAAAGGATAATCGGTTTTTTGCGCAAGCAAGGTATACGCCTTTACCGTGAGCGGTACGGACGAAGCCTTTACCGAAATCACGATATCGTTCACGCCGAATTTTTCTAAAATCCCCACGTTATAGAGCGCACTCTCTACCAGCGAATACTCGTTTTTGCCGTATTTTTCCAAAAAGTTTTTCTCGATACTGCCCGTATTCGCCCCCACACGCACGGGAATTTTATGCGCCTTTACGCAATCGGCAACGTATCGAATTTCCTTTTCCCCGCCGATATTCCCGGGGTTGATACGGACTTTATTCGCACCGTTTTCGATTGCCATAACGGCGAGCTTGGAGGAAAAATGAATATCCGCTACGAGCGGTAAACTTATTTTTGAAACCACCTGTTTTATCGCAAGTGCGTCCGCCTCGTCGGAAACCGCCACCCGCACGATCTCACAGCCCGACTTTTCCAGCGCGCGGATTTGCGTTACCGTCTTCTCAATATCCGCGGTCTTGGTGGTCGTCATAGATTGTATTTTTACCCGTTCTCCCCCGCCGAGCTTTACCCCGCCGACGGAAACCTGTTTCGTCTTTTTCATAGTCAATTCCTTACTTGCGGTCTAATTTTTCCGCTTTCATCATTTGTTTGAGTTCGGACATAAACGACGACAAATCCTTAAATGAACGGTATACGGAAGCGTAACGCACGTACGCGACCTCGTCCACCTTTTTAAGCCGTTCCATAACCATTTCCCCGATCGTCTTCGTCGTGATTTCACTTTCCATGCTGTTGTAAACCTGCTTGGAAATATCAGCGACCATATCGTCTATCACGGACATCGGCACGGGGCGTTTTTCACAAGACTTAATAATGCCGTTCCGCACCTTTTCCGCGTTATACGATTGCCGCGTTCCGTTGTTTTTTACCACCAAAATCGGCGTAACTTCAATCGTTTCGTAAGTAGTGAAACGACGGCCGCAGCCCGTACATTCCCTACGACGGCGTATCGTTCTGTCGTCGTCCGCCGAACGGGAGTCTATTACCTTACTGTCCGTACAATCGCAATATAAACATTTCATACGCAATCCCTCTCAACGCGTACACGGTATACCCGTTTAACGCTTTTTACCCTTTCTCTTGCGGATCTCCGCCACTTCCTTTTCATACCCTCTATCGTTCGGAATATAATACACCTTATCCTTGATAGAATCGGGCAAATACTGTTGCTCGACGTACCCGCCGTAATTGTGCGGGTATTTATAGGCAAGACTATTCGCCTTATCCTCTTTCCCTCCGAATGAATTATCTTTAAGGTAAGACGGAATATTATCGTCCCGCACCTCTCTCGCGTCCGCTTTCGCCGCGTACATCGCGTTCACGACCGAATTACTTTTTTCCGCTTCGCATACGTAGATAATCGCTTCGGAAAGCGGAATCATCGCTTCGGGATACCCTATCCGTTCCAACGCATACATTGCGGAAGTTGCTATCTGCAACGCGCGGGGGTCTGCCATACCCACGTCCTCGGCGGAATGTACCACCAACCGTCTTGCCACAATCATCGGGTCGCAACCGCCCTCAATGAGCCGCATCGCGTAATAGAGCGCGGCGTTCGCGTCACTCCCTCTAAGCGACTTACAAAACGCTGAAAGAAAATCGTAATAAGTATCTTGGTTATACGAAAGGGCTTTCCTTTGAATGGACTGCTCGGCGTCGGCAAGGGTGATATGCACTCTGCCTTCCCCGTCGGGATCGCTCGTCAGCGCGGCAAGCTCCAAAGCGTTATACGCCGAGCGTAAATCCCCCGCCGCCGTCCGTGCGATATGTTCTATCGCCTCCTCGTCCGCTATTATATTCTGTTTGCCCAGTCCTTTATGTCTGCTTTTGAGTGCCGCATTCAGCGCGCCTATAATATCCTCGTCCGTGAGGTGTTTAAATTCAAACACTCGACATCTCGAAACGATAGCGGGCGTCATCGACGCGTACGGATTTTCCGTTGTCGAGCCGATAAAAATAATCGTGCCTTGTTCAATGGCGGGAAGCAAAGAATCGCTTTGCGTTTTATTGAAGCGGTGGCACTCGTCGAGCAAAAGATAAGTGCGCTTATTAAACATTTTCAAATTATCGCGCGCCGTTTCCACCGCTTTTTTCACGTCGGCAACGCCTGCGTTTACGGCGTTGAGCTTGATAAACTCGCCGTTCGTGCGAAGCGCAATAATGTTGGCGAGCGTCGTCTTCCCGCACCCCGGGGGGCCCCAGAATATACAGCTCCCCAGCCTATCGGTCGCAATGGCGCGGCGAAGCAACGAGCCCTCCGCCACGATATGCTTTTGCCCGATAAATTCGTCCAACGAATTCGCCCGCATACGCTCGGCAAGCGGTTTCGCCTTTTCTTCGTTTCTGTTAAAATCAAATAAATCCATACTTTCTTCCGTTGTTACGACAGTAATTTCTTGATTTGTTCCGCGTTTTCCTTGCCCAGCTCGTATCCCTTATCGCAAGCAAACGCAAATTGTTTCAGCGAGTATTGACTCATATTTCCAAGCGCAGGCTCTAACCAAAGGTCGTATATCCCCTTATCCTTTTCCTTTTTGATTGCCGTGCGGTCGTTGTCCATAACGTCAATCATTTCCAAAAGCACGCCCAAGGTCGAGGGCATTTTTTCACTGCAATCGCGCCGACCTAAAACGTCCACCGCAACTACCTTATCCGCGCCCATCGCTTTTGCGTTTTTATACGGCACCCGTTCTAAGATTCCGCCGTCCACGAGCCGCATTCCGTCTTTTTCCGTCGGCTTGAACACGGCGGGAATACTCGACGATGCGATCACCGCGTCAATGACTTTCCCTTCCGAAAATTCCACCACCGTCTGCGTGATCATATCCACCGCAATACAGCGGAAGGGAATTTTTAAATCCTTAAACTCGATATCCCCGAGGTATTTTACCAATAATTTTCTGATTTTACGGGTATCGAACAAACCGCCGCGCTTGCCCGTGGGCGCAATCAAATCGAGTAAACGAAGCTTAAAAATCGCCTGCTTTATCTCCTCGATCGTAAGCCCTGCGGCGTACGCCGCGCCAACCACCGAACCCATAGAACAGCCCGCTATATAATCGGGCTTTATTCCCTCTTCTTCCATCGCTTGTAAAAATCCAACGTGCGCCACGCCGCGGCTGCCGCCTGCGCCCAGCGCAAAACCGAGTTTTTTCCCTTTCAAGCCTGTCAAATTCCCCCGTTATTTATTGTTTATTATTCACGGCTGTATGCGCCGAGCAATTTACATTCCAGCGTGTTTTCCTTAATGGCTTTGAGCATTTCATTGACCTGTTTGGAAGCGATGTCGCAATCCGCCTCGATAAAGAAACGGTAGTCGCCTACCTTGTTTTTTACGGGACGGCTTTCGATTTTCGTCATATTGATACCGTACTTTGCAATGATTTGCAAAAGTTCAAGCAAGCTCCCCGGTCTATGCGGGCAAACGGTCGAAAAGAACACGCGCGTGCTGTTTTTCGGCAACGCCGCTTCCCCTTTCTTTACCAGCAGGAAATGCGTATAATTGTTTTGCTCGTCCGCGATAGATTCCTCGCTGAGCACAAAATCCCCGCGCAAATTTTTCGTATGTGCGCCCGCAATCGCCGCGCTCTTGCCCGAATCGTCTTCCATCGCGCGCGTAACGCCGAACGCCGTCGATTCCGTTTCACGCAAGGACGCAAAGGGCATTTCCTTACTCAAAAATCCCGCGCACTGATCGAGTGCCTGACGGTGAGAATACACTCTGCCGATTTGAGAAAATTTCACGCCTTTCTTATATACCAGTCTGTGCTCTACGCGGAGTATCAATTCCTTTACCGCGTACAAATCCTCGGACGATTGCAATAAGTCGAGATTTTGCAACACACCGCCCTGTAAGCTGTTTTCAATCGGAAGCGCCGCCGCGTCCACCCTGCCGCTCGTTACCGCCGCGAACACCTCGGGGAAATTACGGAACGGAATACACTCGTCCGCCCACGCTTTACCCGCGTCAGCCGTTCTCGTTTCCGTTTCCAGGAAGGACTGCGCCGCTAAATGCGAATAACTCCCTTCCGGTCCTAAAAATGCAATTTTCATATTATACCTCTAAAAAGTCTTTATTTATACAGATCGCACCCGCTTTACACCTGTTCGGCTATGTTGCAAAGCAACCGCTCGGTATCTTCCCAGCCAAGGCAAGGGTCGGTAATCGACTTCCCGAACACCTCGTCGTGCTTTTGCGAGCCCTCTACGAGGAAGCTTTCTATCATAAATCCTTTGACGATTTTCTTGAACTCGGCATCGAAACGGCGGTTTTGCATAACCTCTTCCGCAATACGGATTTGCTGACGGAACTGCTTGCCCGAGTTGGAATGGTTACAGTCGATAACGATTGCAGGGTTTTCCAAGCCCGTGTACATTTCCGCAAGCTGCATTACCGTTTCGTAATGGAAGTTCGGCACGTCCGCGCCCGAACCGTCTACGCCCCCGCGCAAAATCGCGTGTGCGTACGGGTTGCCGTCCGAGCTCACCTGATAATTTCTGTATTTGAATATCTGCGGACTTTGCGCCGCGAAGATAGAATTGACGAGCGCAATAATATTTCCGCTCATCGGGTTTTTCAAGCCAACGGGCGTGTCGATACCGCTCGCCACTTGTCTATGCAACTGGTCCTCTACGCTTCTTGCACCCACTGCGTGATAGGATAACAAATCCTCGACGTACGCCGTGTTTTCGGGGTAGAGCATTTCGTCCGCCGCCGTCAAGCCCGATTCATTCATCGCCGCAAGGTGCAACGCACGGATACTGCGAATACCGCGTGCAATATCCGCCGCCCCTTCGGGGTCGGGCTGTAAGAACATACCCTTGTATCCAACGCCCTTGGTACGGGGCTTATTGGTATAAATTCTCGGCACGATAACGAGCTTATCTTTCACTTTCTCGTTTAATTTACCAAGACGAGCGATATATTCAAGGGTAGGCGCGGGCTCGTGCGCAGAGCAAGGCCCGACCACCACGAGCATTTTATCGCTTCTGCCCGAGATAACGTCGCGTATCTCTTCGTCGCGGACTTTTTTAATTGCTTTCAGTTCCGCCGTCATCGGCGATTCCGCGATAAATTCTTCGGGTTCAGGAATAAAGTACTGCTTTTCCAACATAATTGAAAACTCCTTATTTTGTTTCTTTCGTGTAAATTTTTTCTATATATTCTTTCACTTCTTGCGTTACGTATTCGTCAATCGGCGTACCGAAATGCAAACTGTTTCTCACCATCGACGAGCTAACGTGCAACAGCTCCTGCGGACAGGGCAGGTATACCGTAATGAGTTCTTTGTCCAACTTCTTGCTTGCATAGAAATTCGCGTTTTCGAAATCGAGATCCACTCCGTTTCTTATCCCGCGTACGTAGAATTTCGTATTCTCTTTTTTCAAAAGCTCGGCAACCGTACCCTCGAACGCAATCACGCGGATACGCGTTTCGTTCGGAAAAATCAATTTCCACATTTCCGCGCGCTGTTCCACCGTAAAGCAGGGCGTTTTCTTGGGATTGACGAGAATGGCTATCACGACTTCGTCAAACAGCTTCAAGCAATCTTCTATCAAAGCCTTATGCCCGAGCGTAGGCGGGTCGAACGTCCCCGCGAATATACATTTTCTATTCATTTACGCCACCTCTTATTGCCTTTTGAAAAAGGTCAAATACGCTTTCCCGTATTTCCTTTCGTCGTATTTTTCCAAGCCCTCTATTTCGCCCTCGAACGGACGGTCGCGCTCGTAAACGGCAACGCCGTCCTCGCTTAAAAGTCCTCTTTGCGATATCTTTTTCAACGCGTTTTCGCCGTAATCGAAACGGTACGGGGGGTCAATGAAAATCAAATCGAACTGCCCGCGCAAGCTATCTAAACACACCGCGTAATCGTAATTACTTATCCGCGTTTCTTCCGTCGGGATTTTGAGGGTGGCAAGATTTGCTTTGAGTATAGCGATACTATCCTTGGACAAATCGTTAAAAACGACTTCCTTTGCGCCTCTTGAAAGACTTTCGATACCCAGCGCGCCGCTGCCTGCGAACAAATCGAGCACTCTTGCGCCGTAAGTTTTCATCGAAAGGATATTGAACAACGCTTCCCGCGCCCGATCGGAAGTGGGACGAACGCTGTCGCCCGCAAATTCTTTGAGCGTTCTGCTTCTGTATTTACCGCCGATAATACGCATATTATTTCCTTATTTACGCTTTTTAGGCTTCGTCCCGGGGAGTCCGCCGTAGTTGATTTTTTTCGGTTTATTCGCTTCCGCCTGCGCCGCTCTGTCGGCGAGCTCTTGCTGACGGATATTTTTATTTCTTCTGCCGTACGCGCCCGCGATATACAAACCGCCCGTTACGGCGATGGGGATAATCGCAAACGCACACGATACGAAATAGCTGATAGCATAACCGCTTGCATTCAAGTAGAAAATGGGCAGTACCGACCAGCCCGAAAGCAAGAAACACGCGATAATAAGTATACCGAAACCCACGCCCCATGCGCCGCCTTTTTCAAAGACGATATTTACCCGCGCTTGGTTTGCGCCCATTAAGATACCCGCAAGCAGCGTAAACAATCCGCAGAACGCCCCGATTGCAAAGCCTTTCCACATACGGTATTCTTTCGCTTCCTTGTGCGTGGAAATTTTAAAACCTTCGCCGTACTGTTCCGCCGAAACGCGTTTCATATTCCCCGAAACGAGCATTTCATATGCGTTTCCGCCCTGCGCATAGCTGACGAAACAGTTATACGCAACCGCCGCCAAACCGCATACGAGCGTCCAAGCGAGCTTGGAATTGTTCCATTCGTAAACGAGTTCCTCGCCTTTCATCGTCAGCATCATCAAAATCGAGCCTGCGCAAAAATACATCAGCGCGGCGGGAATAGAGCCTTTAAACAGCTCCCAAATCTGTCTGCCGATTTTCTTCATTGTCTTTTTTGCTTTTCCCATAATTGTTTCTCCGTTTTCCGTTTTTCTCCCGTATTCCTATTTCCGATAGTCTTCCGTATATAATACTTGCTTGTCCGTCACGATATATTGAAGCGGAATATCCGCCGAAGTATTCGGCACGCTTTTCACGATTTGGAAATCGTAGCAATACCCGATACGCACCGCGTTTTTATTCTCCGCAAAATACCGATCGTAATACCCCCCGCCGTAGCCCAAACGGTTGCCCCGCTTGTCCACCGCCAACAAGGGCGTGATAACGAAATCCATTTCCTCGTCCGTTTCTTCCCCGACAGGCTCGCGTATTCCGCGTTCGTTTAGCGTGAAATCGTCGCCATACGCCACCATAGCTAAACGCTTTTCCTCGACTCTTGGACAGTATATGAAATATCCCTGTTCCCGTAACGCTTCCACCAAGTTATCCGTCGGTGCTTCCGAAGAATAGGATAGATACACGAATACCTTTAACCGCGTACCTGCCCCCGCCGTTTTACTTTTCAGCCCGTCTAAAAGGGAGAGTGCGTTGGCGATGAGAAGCCGCTCTTTCATATCCCTGTTTTCGTTTTGTGCACGGCGGGATTTGGCGTAGCTTCGTAACACCGATTTCTCCGTTTCGCCGTCCGTTTCCACAAAATGCAGTTTAGCCGTCATATTCCATTTCCGCGCGCCTCGTTGCCGCGCACAGTACCTCGTACGAGATCGTTCCCGTCCTTTTCGCCGTTTCCGACGCGTCCGTCATTACGGGAACTCGCTTGCCTTTAAGAGAACTTCCCCACCGCACGCAGGCGTCCATACATAAATTGTTTGCGTTCCGTTCGTACCCGTCCAAGCCGTTTATCCTTGTCCGCAAAAATCCGTCCGCATAGCCAACGCGCAGTACGCTCAGCCGTTCGTCTATGGGACTTTCCACCGATTTCCCATAGCCCGCTCCGCCGTCCGTAAATTTCCGTTCCGCCGATACGGTTGCGTACACCGTCATCGCCTTTTTCAAATGCAACGACTGCACCCGCGTTTTATCGAGGTCTTGCGCTCCGTCGGGCAAATACCCGTACAAGCCGATGCCGATCCTCGTCATATCGAACGCAAATTTTTCGCCAAGCAACGCGCCGTAAGTCGCGCTTACATGCGCAATCGCGTTAGGATAATACCGCCGACAGACCGCAACCGCTTTTTCAAACCGTAACCGTTGCGCTTCCGCCAACTTGCGGGTATTGCCGTAGAGATGAGAATACACTCCCTCTACCCGTATCCGCGGACTGCTTTTTAAGCGAGTACAAATTCTGCCGAGCGTTTGTAAATTCGCGCCGTAACGGTTCATACCCGTATTCGCTTTGATATGTACGCGCACGGGCAAGCGGTGTTTTTCCGCCGCGGCAACGACCTGCCAAGCCGTGGCAAGATCGCCGACCGTCAGTAAAAATCCGTTTCTTGCGCTAACGCGTATTTCTTCCTCGCAAAGGGGCGGAGTGAGGATAAGAATATCCTTTCCGCAAGCCGCCGTGCGTATCGCTTCCGCTTCGGATACCAGCGATACCGCAAACGCGTCCGCTTCGCTCTCCAACGCGCAAACGACTTCTTCCGCGCCGTGGCCGTAGGCGTTCGCCTTGACCACCGCGCAAACGGGCTTGCCCGTCAAATCCTTAAACGCCCTTGCGTTACTGCGTATATTCTTTAAATCAATCTTCGCTAAAACTTTTTGCACTTTATATCGTATGCTTACGCAAGCGCAAAAAGTGTTTGGTTATTTCCCGAAAATAATGCGGTGGCAGTGATCGCATTCAATACCGCTCGCAAGCTTGCTCTGTGCCGCAAGCGGGGGTTCCATACTGCAAAACGGACATCGCCCGCTGTACAGCTCACCCACGACGGGGAAGATTTTTTCCTTGCGTTTGGTTTTGTATTTCTCCAAAAATTCAGGGGCGATTTCCGTCGCGAGCTTGGAAAGCTCCGCTTCGATTTCCTTGCGGTCTTTATCCTGCGCCGCCTTTACCGCCTTATATTTTTCGGACACCTCAGGCGCTTGCTTTTGTACTGCGATAACCTGCTTTTTCAGCTTTTGGTACTCCGCGTCCGTCGCCTTGATATTTGCCGTCAGCGCGTTCAATTCCGCTTTCAGCTTTTTCAGCTGTTCAATGATAGACTGCGCTTTCTTTTTCAAGAAAGACACGTCCGCGCCGTCTTTTATCAATTCGTCGATGTTTTCAAATTCGCTAAGAGTCGCTTCCGCTTGCGCGTACTTCTTCGTCAGCGCGTCCGCTTCCGCCGCAAACGCCGTCGCCTTGACTTCCAACGAATCGAGCTTTTCGGGCGCGGTTTCTAAAAACTTCTTTACTTTCACGTATTCCTTACGCTCGTCGCTTCCCGCCAGCTCGCGCTCCATTTTATAGAGCTTGCCGTCGATTTCTTGATACTTTAAAATAGCTTGTAACTGTGACATATATAACTCCTCCCGTCAAAGCAGGTTTTCGTCCGTATGGTATCCACACGGAATCTCCAAGCTCCGACGGATTTTTTCATAATATTTTTTAAACCCGTAATTTTCCGACGCGTAGTGCGTGAGCACGACAACGGAAAGTCCTTTTTCGCCTGCCAAGGTCAGCACGTGGTGTTTAAAGTCGGAAGATACGATAACGTCCGCGCCCTCTTTGCAGGCAAACGCCACCGCGCCCTCGTCCGCACCGCCGCCGCAAAAGCTTGCGACTTTCTTAATTTTTCTATCCTTTTCCCCGTAAACGAGTACACGGTCGGTGGAAAATTCTTTTTCCATATTCTCGGCAAACGCAGAAAGGGTGATTTCGCTCACTTCGTACGCCCGTCCGTACCCGCCGTTTTGGAGCGGGTGCATCAGCGTTGAACGCGTACCTGCCCCCTTGCTTTCCATTCCGCAGGCAAGGCAAATCCCCTCTTGTAAACTCTCGTCCGTTCCGCCGATTGCGTTATCGAGATTGAGGTGCATAGACAAAACGGAAATCCCGTTTTTCATACACTTTACGAGCTTTTCTCCGAGCGGAGAAAAGTCGTTTACCCGAACGCCGTCGATTTTGCCGTATATCGCGGGGTGGTGGGTGATTATCAAATTCGCACCCGTTGCAATCGCTTTTTCTATTGCCGCATTCGATAAGTCAAGGGAAAACAAAACGCTTTTTACCTCGTCGCCCGTGTCCACCAAAACACCGCTGTTATCGTACGCGCCGTAGCGGGCGCAATATTCGTCGCTTAAAGCTTTCGGCGCGATTTCGTCGGCGATTTTGTACATTTCACTCAATTTCACCTTGTAACACTCCTTTCAGGCGGGCTTGCCTTTGTAACAGTTCCGCTTTGCTTTCCTCTTGCAAAGTAGGCTGTAAAAGATATTTGTCGATATTTTTTATCTGCTTTTCCGTCCGTTTTCTAAACGCTTCGGGCATAGAGGATATATTCTCTTTCCCAAATTCGTATTCCGCGTCCGTGTAGGTTTGCGTTTCCGTTTTACCGTTTTCCCCGACGATAAGATCGTAAAATTTCCCGTCCTCAAAGGTGAAGTCGCGGTGGATATACGCACCGTTTTCTATCAAATACCGCCGTAATTTTTCCGAATCGTGCATCGGCTGAAACACGAAATACCGCGGAATAAAGCCGTACTTCTTATCGGATAAAATGGAAACGATTTCACTTCCGCCCATTCCCGCGATCAATACCTGCTCCGTATCCTTGGGAACACCGTAGAACCCGTCGCCAAGTACGCCTACCGCCCTGCCCTCTTTAACGAAACGGGCAAGCAGGGTTTGCGCCTTTTGCAAGCTACCCTTGCTCACGTCGGAAAAAATCACTTTATCGCAAAGCCGGTTTTTTAATACGAATTCACTGCAATATCCGTGGTCGCAACCCACGTCCGCAAAGCTTTCCGCTCTTTTCAAAAACGAACACAGCGTGTCTATTCTTTTCCCGTAGCTCATTATTCAAGGAAATCTTTTAATTTTTTACTGCGCGAGGGGTGGCGAAGCTTTCTCAACGCCTTCGCTTCGATTTGACGGATACGCTCACGCGTTACGTTAAATTCTCTGCCTACTTCTTCCAAGGTTCTGGGCTTGCCGTCGTCGATACCGTAGCGCAAGCGGAGTACCTTTTCTTCACGCGGCGTCAGCGTATCGAGCACGCCCAAAAGCTGTTCTTTGAGCATAGTAAAGGCAACCGAATCGCTGGGCGTGGTCGTCTTTTCGTCCTCGATGAAATCGCCCAAATGACTGTCCTCTTCCTCGCCGATCGGCGTTTCCAAGGAAACGGGGTCTTGCGCGATTTTCAAAATCTCGTGTACGCGGTCTTCGGTAACCCCCATCTTTTCCGCGATTTCTTCGGGCGTGGGTTCTCTGCCCAGCTCCTGCAACAAAAGCCGTTGCACGCGGGTCAGTTTATTTATCGTTTCCACCATATGCACGGGAATACGAATCGTACGCGCCTGATCGGCAATCGCACGCGTAATAGACTGTCTTATCCACCAAGTTGCATAGGTAGAGAATTTAAAGCCTTTTTGGTAATCGAACTTCTCCACCGCCTTCATAAGACCGAGATTTCCTTCTTGGATAAGGTCGAGGAAAAGCATACCCCGCCCCACGTACCGTTTCGCGATAGATACGACCAAGCGAAGGTTGGCTTCCGAAAGGCGCTTTTTCGCCGCTTCGTCGTCCTCTAACATACGCTTAGCGAGATCGACCTCTTCGTCCGCCGAAAGCAAAGGCACTCTACCGATGTCTTTCAAATACATCTTCACGGGGTCGTCCAGACCGATATCCGCGAGGGCTTGTTCGAAAAGCTCCTTGTCGCGCTGATCCTCGTCTACGATTTGAATCCCCGCTTCCGCAAGCGATTTATACACGTAGTCGATTTGGTTGGGGTTGGTGTCGTATTTTTCCATGATATCGCAAAGCTGATTCGTGGTAATACTGCCCTTTTTCCCGTAATTGTTGATGATGCCCGATAAAATTTCGTTGAGTTTCTGTTCGGATATATTCACCCTTTTATCCTCCGTTTATATGAAAACCGTTTTCCGTTTTTCTTTTCCTTTTTCGTTTTTTATTTTTTCCGCTTCGCCGTCTTTAATCGGTTCCGCTTATTGACGCATTCCGCAAGCCGTCTGGCTATTTCCTTACGCTTGGTATCTTCCGTTTCCTTGGCGTACGCTTCGCTTAGCGTCGCAATCTCCCGTTCGATATCCTCGCTTTCCACCGCCTGTACGCTGTCAGCGAAAAACCGCTCCGCCGTATCCCCCGTCAGCTTGTCCCCATAGCTCAAATCGAGTATCTCGTTCAGCTCCTCACTGCTCTCGTCAAGCAGCTCGAACAGCTCGCTCGGTCGTATACGCTCGCCAGCCTTTTCCCGTTCCATGACATAATTCGATACGACTATCTGCGTTTCGTCCGAAAGACGAAGCTTCGATAAATCAAAGTCCTTTGCATACGGAGCGGAGAACAGCTTTGCCGCCAAAATGAAGCGAATGGCTTTATGCCGTTTGTCCGTACCCGAAGCCGTTTCGGCTATCTGTGCTTGCAACGGCTGTTGCACTTCCGTTTGCGGTTTTTCTTTCGGCGCGCTGTGCATATCCCGCTCCAACGCGTGGTAGCTAATCCCCGTCTTATCCCGAAGCTTTTTCAAAAGCTCTTCCTTGACCGACTCGCTTTCCGCCGAAGCCACTACCTGCAACGCCTCAGAAACGAATTTCCGTTTCTCGCCCGTGTCCGAAAGGTCGTACTTTCTTTCAAGGGAATGGATTTTATAATCGACGAGCGGCATCGCTTTATCCAAACACGCCTGATACGCCGCCGCCCCCTGTTTTGCCACGTCGTCGGGGTCAAGCCCGTCGGGCATCGGTACGACGCGTACCTCTAAATTTTCGTCCTTTAAGATTTCCAAACCGCGAAGGTCGGCGTTCTGTCCCGCGAAATCTCCGTCGTAGCTGATCAAAATATTATTCGAATACCGCTTGATAAGCCGTGCCTGCTCGGTGGTAAGCGAAGTACCCATTGAAGCGACGACGTTTTCAAAGCCGGCTTGATAAAGGGAAATGGTATCCATATACCCCTCGACCATAATCACTTCTTTTATCGCCTGCTTGCGTTTGAGCTTTTTCAATAGATTGATATTATACAGCGTTTTACGCTTATTGAACAGCAGGGTTTCCCGCGTGTTTTTGTATTTCGCGAAATCGGACTTCTCCAACAATCGACCGCCGAACGCCACCACCTCGTCGAACGAGTTAATGATAGGGAAAATCAAGCGTCCCGCTTCGAAATCGATGAGCTTGCCGTTCTTCGTTTCTCCGACCGCACCGCTATCGAGCAGGTCTTGCCGAGAATAGCCTTTGCCCGCAAGATATTCGGGCAGTGAGAAAAAGTCAAGCGACGCGCCAAGACCGAATTTTTTAACGGTGGTAGGCGAAAGCTTACGGTTCGCGATATATTGCAAATGCGCTTCCGCGCGCGGATCACCGCTGTATAAATTACTCAAATAAAACCTTGCGCAATCGAGCATAATCGCCGCCATGGTATCCCGCTTTTTCTTCATTTCCACGGCGTGTTCGGTATCGAAATTCGTTTCGGGAACTTCTAATTTTGCTCTTGCGGCGAGGACGCGGACCGCGCCCATGAAATCGGTGCTTTCCATTTCGCGGACGAAGCCGACGACGTCGCCCGAAACACCGCAGCCGAAGCAGTGATAAAATTGACCTTCCTGATTGACGGCAAAGGACGGCGTGCGCTCGTGGTGAAACGGACAGCACGCCCAGTGCGTGTTGCCTTTCCGATCCAGTGCGATATAACTGCCGATAACGTCCACTATATCGTTCCGTTGTTTGAGCTCCTGCATAAAGCGAGGATCAAACCCTTTGCTCACGAAAGAATACCTCCGAGTGAAAAGGTAGACGGAATAAAAATATTTTCAAATACGCTGATGGCGTATCTGTCCGTCATTCCCGAAATGTAATCGCAAACCGCCCGTTCTTTGCCGTCCCGTTCCAACAAGGTTAGGTACGGCTTGGGTAACTTGTCCGCGTGTTTCATAAAATATTCGAACATTTGCGTAAGCATACGCTCCGCGCGTTCTTGAATAGCAATGTTCGTGAGCGCATACACGTTCTTGAACATAAACGAACGCAATTCGTTCGTTGCCGCCATTACCTCGTCCGACATACGCACGTGCTCTTTCCCGTAAGAATTTGCATATATATCCGCAATCGCCGTATTGATACGGGTCTTGGTTGCGTCACCGAGTACCTTTACCGCTTTTTTCGGTAAATCGTCTACCGTCAGTATCCCCGCCCGAAGCGCGTCCTCAATATCGTGATTGATATACGCGATACGGTCGGCAAGCGATACCGCTTCCCCTTCCAGCGTCGCGGGCTTACCCGAACTCTTATGCTCCAAAATCCCGTCGCGGACTTCAAAGGTCAAATTTAAACCCCGACCGTTTTTCTCGATACTGTCCACCACACGAAGGGACTGTTCGTTGTGCATAAACCCGTCGGAAGAGAGTTTCGCAAGCACCTTTTCGCCTACGTGCCCAAACGGCGTATGTCCCAAATCGTGTCCAAGCGCGATTGCCTCGGCAAGGTCCTCGTTCAACCCTAAGGTACGGGCGATCGAACGGGCGATTTGTGAAACGTCGAAAGTGTGCGTCAAGCGAGTAATGTAATGATCGCCCTCGGGCGCAAAAAACACCTGCGTTTTATTTTTTAAACGCTTGAACGAATTACTGTAAATAATTCTATCGCGGTCGCGTTGGAATTCGGTACGGAAATCGCAAGGTTTTTCCTCGCGCGCCCTACCTTTCGTTTCCGACGAGCGAACGGCGTAGGGAGATAAGAAATTCTCCTCTCTTGCGCACACCCGTTCCCTTACGGTAGCGTATTTTTTATCGTCCATAATTTTTCCCCTTTATGCGGTTTTCGACTTTATATTTTTTCCGCCTTATATATGTATTCGACAAAACCTTCGCATTTCCTCTTTTTTTTAGAATATTTTTTTAATTTTTTTCGTTTTTTTATAAAGCGGGGGCGATTTTCGCCCCCGCTTCCGCGTTGTAAGGATATATACCCTTTTTTTCTTTTATTTATTCTTATATTCGGCTACTATTTTCGATATCGACAAATAATCGTTGGTGAGTATCGTATCTATGCCCATTTCAAGGTATATGCGCGCCTGTTCTTCCGTATCCGCATAGAACGCGTTACAAATAATTCCGTGCGCATGCGCCTTGTCTATCATTTCTTGGTTATAATACTGCCTATAAAGCTGTACCTTTTGCGCGCCCACTTCAATAGCGTTATCCACAATCGCCCAAGGGTCTTTGCCCGCGCCCATACATACCTTTAAATCGGGTGCGTACGCCTTGACCTGCTTCAACGCCTCTTTGTTGGTAGACATAAAGTAAATATACTTCTCGCAGTCGTAAGTACGGACAAGCTCGACGATTTCTTTTATCCGCAAATTCCCCGCCTTATTATCCCAAATTTTCACGTGGATATTCATAATCACGTGCGAGGAGAATTTCTTTAATATCTCTTCAAAGGTAACAATCCGTAAACCTTTAAAATGCTCGCCGTGCTTTGCGCCGAAATCGAGCTTTTGCAGATCCTCGTAGGTGTATTCCCCTACCTTGCCCGTGCCGTCCGAAACTCTGTCCAGCGTTTCGTCGTGAATGGAAACGAGCTTGCCGTCTTTGGTTGCCCAAATATCAAATTCAATCTCGTCCGCACCGAGCGCAACCGCCGCGCCGAACGCGGGCATACTGTTTTCAGGAGCGACCGTGTTAAAGCCTCTGTGCGCGCAGGTTCTCGGGTACCGCATAATATCGTCGTGACGGCAAATCGCACTGCCCGCAGGGCGGTATTTCCAAGGGCGTCTGCCCCGTTCGATATATTCATAATGCGCCATCGTCGCACCGCCGTAGCCCGCAGGCTTAAAGTATTTTGCTTTGGGATCAAACTCCACGCATACGCCGCCCACTTTGCTCTTCATATCCGCAAGCACTTTACCATCGGGTGCGACCACGCACGAGCAACCGCCTACCGTTTCGTTTACGCCCATACTCACGGACGAGCGCAACAGATACGCATTAGTGTGATACGCACAGAATTTATTGATCATTTCCAGTGTTTCATGGGTATCCGTTCTTTGGTGCGAACAGCCGATAATAATATCGACGTTCTTTCTCGCCATCGCCGCGAACGCTTCATAGAAATAGAAATCGTAGCAAATCAAGAACCCGAACCGCAAGCCGTCTAATTCCAGTACGTACGGGGGCTCGTAATCCCAAGTATACTCGCTGTCAAGATGAAAGGTAGAGGTTTCCCCGGGGGTTAAATGCTGTTTATAATAGCGGTAGACCTCTTTCCCCGCGCGGTCGTAAACGAGCGTGGTGTTTCTATGCCCCGTCGCTTCTTTCACGTGCGCGTTGATAACGACGATCGCGTTACAGCGTTTCGCCGTTTCGCTCGCCTTTTGCATAATTTCCGCTTGGTATTTTTCAATACTTTTTAAGTTATGCGCTTCATCGGGCGCATATGCGGGCACGTCGCAGCTTTCGGGAAATACGATAATATCCATACTCTCGTCGCACTCGTCGAGCATATCCATTTCCCATTTGAAAAATTCGTCCGATTTCGCATAGTCGCGCGAATAGGGCGGTTGTACGATAAACGCTTTCATTCTATGTACCTCTTATTTGATTTCTTATTATTATACCACCGCAAAAAAAGAAAGTCAACGAAAATATACTTTCGCCGACTCTTTTTATTATTCGGTTACAGCTACAGCGACTTCCGCTTGCGCGTTTTCCGCCTTTTTGCGTTCCCATTCTAATCTACGCATCGCACTCTTTTTCAGGACTTCCAGTTTATAGGAATTATAGCGCAAAATGATAAACGAGGGCAGATTCATAAGGGCGCTGACGCACGAAACGGGTATCGCAATTGCCAGCCAGATTCTGCTTATCGGGAAAAATAACAGCAATAAAAAGCTTGTAAAAAAACTTGTAAAATGCCCTATTTCCCCGTAACAGGTTTCCAATAAAAATCGGTCTATGTATTCGGGGTTTTTCGGGTCGTCCAGCTTGTTTTTACGGAAGCCCGTGAATTGCCCTATCTCGGGCACGAGGTCTTTCCATTTACGGATTTTGAGTTTCTCGTAAAATTTCTTTTCCTCGGCGTTTACCTTAAATATCTTTTTGTCGTGGTCGGCGAATTTCGCGGGCAATAAACGGCAAACGGTAGCCGTCAAGCCGTCGATCGCCACCACAATCACGACGGCGAGTGCCGTCAAACCGAGTACCTGAAAATACGGTACGCTCGTCGCGAGTGCGACGATTATGGAAATAATCAAGATCGCGAACGCGATAATGATAAGATACAGCATCGTTAATTTTCTTCCTCCGTAGCAGGCGTACCGTATACGAGCGGTTCACCGTAAACTTCTTCGTACTTAGCTTTACAAAGCGCGTAAGCCTCGTTCATCATTTTTTCCGCACCCGCTTTTTCGCCAAGCGACGTATCGGGATAGATCGGCGGCATAATATGCAAGGTGTGCCGTTGCACGGGATAGCCGTCGTTATCCGTCCGCGTTTCGTCGTGCTTCATCGTAATGAAAGCAGGTACGACGGGCACGCCCGCACGGTAAGCGATTTTAAATCCGCCCACCTTATACGGTCTGGGCTTGCGGTAATTCCACCACATTTCCTGTTCAGGGTAAACGAGCACCGTTTCCCCTTGCTTTAACAGCTCGTTGACCGCCGACATAAAATTGATCATCGTACGGCGGTTGCTCGAAAGGGGCAGGGTGTTGCAGTGGCGGAATAAAAATCCGTACAAACCGGGGAATGCGGTATAATTGCCCTCGCGAATGATTTTATAGAGATATTTTTTCGGCAAATATTTACGGATACAGTGGAACACGATATAATTATCGAACGCCGAAAAATGGTTACAGGTAACGATTGCGCCGTTTTTGAGTACGTCAAGGTATTCTTCCCCTTCCACGCCGTCAATCACGAGCACGTCTTTCTTAATAAGGTCGAGGAAATAACGGTCGCCGATAAAATTCGCCGTGCGGCGTTTTATCTTGCTGGATAATTTTTTGCAAAGATAATCAACGTCCTCGGGAAGAAGCTCCTTTGTGGGAGGATCGTTCTCCACGGAGTCGTGAAAAAGCCCCGCTTTTTCCTTTTCTTCAATGCGTTCTAAAATTGCCCGTCTTTCGGGGGAAAGTTTGGTTAAATCCATACCTGCCTGCCTTGTTTCGTTATTTTCCTGCCTTTCTACGCATCGTGCGGATATAGTTATTTTCACTGTCCGCTTCCGACTGCGCAAGCTCTATCAGCTTTTCGCCGCCTACTTTATCGCGCTCCGCCATTTCAGGCGTAAACGCGCTTTTTTGTGCCTTGATGATTTCAAAGAACGGCGTTTGCTTGGCGTAATCCCAGAAATATTCCTCAAACAATACGCCGTCGTAATGCCACGGCTTCATCGCCAAATTGTAATGAATAAGCTTGGGGCTCGCGCCGTCCGCCCCGCCCATCGGCATTCTGTTCCATTCCGCGCCGTAATAATACACCTTATCTTTGCAAATCAAATTCAAACAATCCTGATCGGGCGCAACGGTAAAATCGTAGCTGTCCAAAATGGAATAAAAGGTTTGATAAAAACCGATTTTGCGAAGCTCGACAAGATTGAGGACGATCACGCCCGAATTGAAATACTTTTCAGCCGTTACGTCCAACGCGTTTTTCACATAATCGCGGAAAGCTTCTACGGCGGCGACCGCTTGATCGGAAACCGCGCCGATATAGTTATTAGCAATATCTATTTCGTAAAGCTTCGCGATATCGTCAAGCAACACGGTGTCGCAATCGAGGTAGATTGCTTTCTCGTATTGCGGGAACAAATCGGGAATAAACAAGCGGAAATAAATGGCGCTCGTGTAATAATCACGGCAACGCATCACGCTTTGAATTTGCGCCGCTTTATCCGAAATATCGTTAAATTCAACGGTAATATTTTCCGTCTGCATTTCCTTGATTTTTTCTGCGTTTTCCGCAAGCTCGCCCGTGTAAAGCACGTGTATTTTATATTGATACGCAGGATTTGCGTATTTTTTCATAGAAATGAGCGTTACTCCCAAAAAGGGCACGTAGTTTTCGTCCGCCGCAAAAAATATAGGAATGATTTTCTTCATCTTTGAAATTTTCTCCTGTATCGTCTTTTTTCTTTGGTAACGGGGGGCGTCGGCGCGTTCGCCTATACGCCTTTGCTGATATACGCAAAGCCTCGTTCGCTTTTTCGATAATATTATTTTACCTCAAATTTTCAAAAAAGACAACCCACTTTTTGCCAAATTTTGCTTAAACCTCTCTACACTTCACCCGCGCAAGCTCTACTCACGGTAGAATCCCCTCTCTACCCACAGTAGACACCTTTATTTATAAGGGATTTAAGGCTCACATTCCAGTAAAATCGTTACAGGACCGTCGTTATGCTGATCGATTTGCATATCCGAGCCGAACACGCCTTTTTTAACGGGAATACCGTAAGAAGCAAGTTCTTTTACAGCGTATTCGTACAGTGGCTGCGCCTTTTCAGGGCGTTCTGCAAGCGTGAAGCTTGGGCGGTTTCCGTGCGAAGCGTCGCCGTAAAGGGTAAACTGAGAAACGAGCAACACCTCGCCTCCCACCTGTCCGACGGATAAATTCATTTTCCCGTTCTCGTCCTCAAAGATACGCAAGCCGGCTATTTTTTTCGCAAGGTATGCGGCTTCTTTTTCCGTATCCCCCGTTTTCACGCCAAGAAAAACCGTTAGACCGAAAGGGATCTCGGATATCAATTCTCCGTCTACCGTCAAACGGGTGCGTTTAACTCTTTGTACAACTGCTTTCATCTTTTCTCCTTCAAAACGGTACAACGAAATGCAGGATAGGGAGTATCCTGCATTTGCATAGCGTATTTAATATCGGTTAATTGCGATTATACGCGGCTCATATATTCGCCGGTTCTGGTGTCGATACGGATCGTTTCACCTTCTTCAACGAACATAGGAACTTGAATGGTCGCACCCGTTTCTACCTTTGCGTTCTTCATAACGTTGGTAGCCGTGTTGCCCTTAACGCCGGGTTCCGCTTCGATAACTTTGAGTTCAACGAAGTTTTCGGGTTCAACGGAGAATGCCTTACCGTAAAGGAATTTCACGGTAACCATGTCGTTTTCCTTGATATATTTCAGGGCTTCCTCTACCTGATCGTAGGAAAGCATTTCCTGATTGTATTCCTCGTCCATGAATACGTAGAATTCGCCGTCGTAATAGGAATACGTCATCTTCTTCGTTTCTACCTGTGCCGCTTCAAGCTTTGCGGTAGGGTTGAACTTTTCGTTGGACAATACTTGTCCCGTAACTACGTTTTTCAACGTACATCTTACGAACGCCGCGCCTTTACCGGGCTTTACGTGCTGGAAATCGGTAACGGTGTAAACGCCGCTCTTGTATTCGAAGGTAACGCCTTTACGAATATCGCCTGCCAAAATTTGTGCCATACAATTTTTCTCCTTGTACTACAATTATTTCTTCAATATTATTAAATTTCTGTCCGTTTTGGACATAAAACTTTCCACTTTACCGTTCTTTAAGGTTACGGTGTCCTCGATACGGATTCCGTATTTCCCAGCCTCATACACGCCCGGCTCATCGGAAAATACCATACCGTCCGTTAAAATATCCTCACGCTTTGGACTTACGTACGGATACTCGTGCACGTTCAAGCCGATACCGTGTCCAAGCGAGTGTGTGAACAGTTTATCATACCCTTGCGAAGCGAGATATTCTCTTGCTATCGCGTCGCCCTCGCGACAGGTCATTCCGCTTTGTAAATTTGCTTTTACAAGCTCGTGCGCCGTCAATACGGCGTTATACGCTTTTTTAAATTCCTCGTGCTTTCCGTCGTCGCCGAACAGGAAAGTGCGGGTTATATCCGAACAGTAACCGTTTACCTTGCAACCGAAATCTATTAGAATTTCGTCGCCGAATTTGAGCTTGGTTTCGCCCGTTTCGTGGTGCGGTACCGCCGCGTGCGCGCCGAACGCCACAATCGTTTCAAAAGACAAACCTTGCGCGCCGCGCTTGCGCATATTGTATTCGAGCAAAGCCGCCACTTCCGTTTCCGTCATTCCCTCTTGAATTTCAGGAAGCAACGCGTTGAACGCGTCTTCGGCGATTTCACAAGCCTTTTTAATTTGCGCTAATTCCCATTCGTTTTTGACCGCCGTTGCTTTTTCAAGCTTCTCGTCGATATCCACGAGCTTCACGCCCGTTTTTTCCAAAGCGAGGTATTCTATATGCGAGGTTTCTCTAAAAGATATGCCCACCGTTTGGTATGCCGACAGCTTTTCCAAGGCGCCCTTTTGCGAATAGACGATAGGCGTTACGTCCGTACCTTGTAACAGCTTTTCCGCCGCTTCGATATAGCGTTTATCGGTGCAGAGCGTCGTACCGTTTTTATCCACAATCGCACAACCGTCTTCCGCCACGAACCCCGTGATATAGCGAAGCAAATACTCGCAAGAGGTATATACCGCGTCGCAACCTGACAACGCTAAAATCTTTTTTCCGTTCGTACAGACCATTACAAAATCTCCGTCCTTTATATTGTAGCAAAAAAATTACCGTTCGTCAAGTATACGCAAGTATTTTTTTCAGATACTTTGATAAATCCGCTTCATTTCCGCCGCTTCTTCCGTCTGCAAGCCGTCCGACTCGCTCACGATATAAGGCTCTAACCTCAACTCTTTCAGCGCAACTGCAAGCGGAGTAAACTCCGGCCCGTAAATTTCATCCGCAAAGGTAAGGTGCTTGACCTCGCCTTTCGCCGAATACATAATTTTTGAAAAGTGCACGTGAAAATGCTTCATTCGCTCAAAACCGAGCTCGCTTATCAAATAGGTAAGGCGTTCCAAATAATCCGCCGTCGTTTTCAACGAGCCCTGCTCTCTTGCGTTAATATGTCCGAAATCCACGCACGGCGTATAAAAGGGGGCAATTTTACAAAATTGCGCGACCTCTTCTACCGTACCGATTTGCGCAAGCTTACCCATCGTTTCAGGACAAAATATCATATCGTCCAAATTATTGAGCGTGATATATTCGGCAAGAATTTGCAACCGTTCTTTCGTCTTTTCCACCGCTTCAAAACGAGTAGCTTTGCCCTGTGCGGCGGGATGAAAGACTATCCGTTTCCCACCCATCAGCTTGCACATTTTCGCACTGTCTAAAACGTAGCCGTACGATTTTGCCGCCATTTCGTCGTCAGGATTTGCGAAGTTGATAAAATACGGCGCGTGCACGGATATCTCCACACCTGCGTTTTGGAACGCCTCGCCGATAGAAATCGCTTTATCCTCGGACATTCTTACGCCCCGTCCAAAGGAATATTCAAAACAGTCCAACCCGCGGTTTTTGACAAACTCCGCGGACTGCTCGGTATGCGTATACCCTTCCGCATAAAAGCTTTCGCAATTCCCGCTCGGTCCGAATTTAATCATGTTTGCGTACTCTCCTTATATCTTCCGTAAGCTGTGCCTTTAAACTTTCCGCACTTTCGAATTTCCGTATACCCCGCAAATACCGCACGAACCGTACCTGCAAGGTCTTGTTATACAAATCGCCGTCAAAGCCGTCTAAATAGGTTTCCGTCAGCGTATCGGTATTGTCAAAAGTGGGACGCGCCCCGTAGTTGGTTATGCCTTTATATTCCTTCCCGTCCACGCATACCCGCGTTTCGTATACCCCTTTCTTAATCGGGAATTTATCCTCGGGGTAACGAATATTTGCCGTAGGGAAATTTATCGTCCTGCCTACTTGCCTATCCTTATACACTTGACCGAGTAGGAAAAACTCCTCGCCAAGAAGCGCGTTGGCTTTTTCCGTTTCTCCGTTTGCAAGATAATTTTTTATCGCGGTCGAGCTGATTTTTTCGCCGTCCATTTTTAAGAGCTTTACCGTTTCAACGCGTACCTGTGTGGCACTTGCAAGCGTTTCGGGCGTACCCTGCGCCTGATAACCGAACCGAAAATCGTCCCCGCACACAAACGCACAAGGCGCAAATTTCTCTTCCAACAGCTCGGCAAATTCCGCGGGGGAAATTCCTTTGATTTCCGAAAACGGAAGTTCAAAAAGAAAATCCACACCCGCATTTTTAAAGACGGTTCGCCGTTCCTCTTGCGTAAAAAGACTGTTACCCGACTTACCGCCGACAATCGTCATTGCACCGATAATCCGCCCGTATTCCTTTGCGCGGGAAACGAGCGTTTTATGTCCTGCGTGCAAGCCGTCGAACCCGCCGAGCAGCATCACGCAACCCGACGCGTCTTCGTTTGATTTGGTTGTCAGCCATACCGTGTTCAACATAATTTCGTCTTGATTTTCGCCCTGCCGTTTTTGATTTCTGCGATACCGTAAAATAAATCGCCTTGATAAATTTTATACAATCCGTCCGCCTGCACTGCGTCTACCGTCATACCGTGAACGGCTTTTTCCGCGTTTTTGGAAGCTAACTCCAACACCTCGAACGGCAAAACCTTTTCCGTGGGAATAAGGTATTTTTCCAACTCATTTACAGGCAAATCTTTCTCTAAAAGAGAAAACGGAATCGCGTTTTCCAAGGTAAACGCACCGCTTTTGGTGCGCCGAAGCGCGCTCATAACCGCTTTCGTTCCCAGCTTTTCCGCAATATCGCGGGCAAGCGAGCGGATATACGTACCGCCTCCGCAGTTTATCTGAACTCGAAACGTATTTTCCGTTTCCGCCTCGCCCAACAGCGCCATATTAAAAATTTTGATTCGCTTGGGGGGCAGAGAAAATTCCACGCCCGCACGAGCCAAATCGTAACCGCGTTTGCCGTTGACGTTCTTTGCGCTGTACTTGGGCGGAATTTGGTCTATCTCGCCTAAAAACGCAGGCAATACTTCCGCTATTTCTTTCCCCGACGGAATACGCCCGCCGTAAACAAGCTCGCCAGTAGAATCGAGCGTATCGGAAGTAACGCCGAACGTGAATTCGGCGATATATTCCTTTTCTTTTTCCAAGAAATAATCGAAAAGGCGCGTGGCATTCCCAACGCCTACGGGTAAAACGCCGCTTGCGAGCGGGTCGAGCGTACCCATATGCCCGCAAGGGGTAGCCGTCAACCATTTACATTTGTTGACGACCGTACCCGAAGTGATACCGCTCGGTTTATCCACGTTGAAAAAGCCAAGCCGTTGTATTTTTTCCGTTCTTTTCACAAATACCCTGCCTTAACGAAGCTCAATACCCAGCTTAAATTTGAGGTTGTTCAAGATTTTCTTCACGAAGTTATCCAGCGTTTCGGGCGTGAACGCCTTTTCCGTCTGCATATCGGGCGTGAAAGTGAGCGTGAACGCCATACTCTTCTTGCACTCGGGCACTTGCCCGCCGCGGTATACGTCGAAAAGCTTGGCTTCCGTGACGTATTTGCAAGAGTGCATAAGCACTTCTTCCACCTGCTCGCAGGTAAGTTCCTCGTCCGCGAGCAACGCAAGGTCGCGCTTCACCGCAGGGAATTTCGGCAGATTTTTATAACGGATATTATCGTCCAGCTTTTCCGAAACCGCCGACAAGTCTATTTCGCCAAGATATACTTTCTTATCCAAACCAAGCGACATCGCAATCGACGGGTCGAGTTCACCGAACACGCCGACGATTTCTTTTCCGCAAAGAATATTTGCCGATACGCCGGGGTGCAAGTAAGATTTTTCCGCGCGTTCGTACTTAAATTCCAAATGGAAAATTTCCGCAATACGTTCGATAACCCCTTTCATAGCAAAGAAGTCGTTATTCCCGCCCCAAACTCCGAGCACGAGGTGTTTTCTTTCCTCAGGCTGTTCGCTTGCCAAGGTGTTACGGGGCACGTAAATATTTGCCGTTTCGAACTGTCTGCCCTCGTCGTTGCCGCGACGGATATTCCGCACGGCGTTTTGTAACATCGACGGAGCAAGGAAAGTACGCATAATCGACAGTTCCTCGCTGATAGGGTTCAATATCCGTACTGCGTTACGCTCCGCGCCGTCCTCGGGAATTTTCATCAAATCGAGGTCTTTGGGGGAATAGAACGAATAGTTATACGCTTCCGAGAAACCTTGCTTGCAAAGCGCGTTTTTCAGATGCAATTCGCGTTTTTGTTCGTCCGTAAGCCCACCGCCCGTTACGCTTGCCTTTTCCAAGAACGTGGGCGTAATGTGTTCGTAGCCGTACATACGGATAACCTCTTCCGCTAAATCGGGATACCCGTCGATATCGTCGCGGTATTGCGGTACGGTTACTTTCAATTCGTCGCCGTTCATCACGGGCGCAAATTGCAGTCTTTCCAAAATACTGACGATTTCTTCGTCGGGGACTTTGATGCCCAGCAACGCGTTTATTTTCGCAACGCTCGCCGTCATCGTGCGGGGCGCAAGGTCTACCACACATTCGTCAGAGTGCATATCCGTAACCGTTCCGCAACCGAGTTTTTCGATAAGGTGTAACGCACGCGCCATGCCAAGTCCGTTGGTGTACGCGTCCACGCCCTTTTCAAAACGGGACGAGGAATCGGACGACTGCCCGAGCGCACGCGAGGTTTTTCTTACGTTGTCGCGGGCAAATTTTGCCGATTCGAAAAATACGTTTTTCGTGTCGGTTTTGATTTCACTGTTGAGTCCGCCCATAATACCCGCCAGTGCAACGGGCTTTTTGCCGTCGCAGATAACGAGGTTTTCGCTATTCAGCGTGAATTCTTTTTCGTCGAGGGTAACGATTTTTTCGCCGTTTTCGGCGCGGCGCACGATAATTTTTCTGTCCCCGATATCGTCCGCGTCGAACGCGTGCATGGGTTGTCCCATTTCAAGCAAAACGAAGTTCGTGATATCGACGATAGGCGATATCGAACGGATACCCGAAAGCGCAAGGCGTTTACGCATCCACGCGGGAGAAATACCCGCTTGAATATTCTCCACGAAATGCCCTACGTAGCGAGGACAAAGTTCGGGAGCTTGTACTTCCACCGTGATGGGCAAAGCGTTCGTCTTATGCTCGGTATACGAATAATCGGGTTCTTTGAGCGGTTTTTTAATGACCGCCGCCACCTCGCGCGCAATCCCTAAAATACATTGACAGTCGGGGCGGTTCGCCGTGACGGATATATCGAAAATCCAGTCGTCCAAACCGACGATTTTCTTAATATCCTCGCCCACGGGTGCGTCCTTTGCCAAATCGAGCAAACCGTTTACTTCCGCGCCTGCATAGAAATCGTCGTTGATCCCCAGCTCCTCGCCCGAGCAAAGCATACCGAACGACTCGACGCCGCGAAGCTTGCCTTTTTTGATTTTCTTAATGCCGTCGGGGTTCTTTTCGAGCATAGCGGGATTGCTTTCCGCCACCGTCGAATTATCGAGTGCGCAGGGCGTTTTCATGCCCACGTATACGTTGGGTGCGCCCGTAACGATTTGTAAATCTCTGCCGTATTCTTCCCCGCAGTCAACGATACATATTTGCATATGGTCGCTGTCGGGGTGCGGAGTCAGCGATTTTACTTCGCCTACCACAACACGGTTGATTTTTTCGCCCAAATACACGAGCTCTTCCACTTCAAAACCGCAGGAGAAAAGTTTTTCCGCAAGCTCCTGCGCCGTCATATCTATATCTACGTAATCTTTTAACCAACTGAAAGGTGCTTTCATCTTCTATTCTCCTTTTACTCTTCGAACTGTTCGAGGAAACGAGTGTCGTTTTCAAACAGCGTTTTGATATTGTTCACGCCGTATTTGAGCATTGCAATACGCTCAATACCCATACCGAACGCAAAACCCGTGTACTCGTCGGGGTCTACTCCGCAATTTTCCAAAACGCGTCGGTTGACCATACCCGCGCCGAGAACTTCAATCCAGCCCGTGCCTTTGCAAAGCCGACAGCCCTTGCCACCACATTCTGAACAGCTTAAATCGACCTCTACACTCGGTTCAGTGAACGGGAAATACGAGGGGCGAAGGCGCACTTTCGTCGAGGAAGTGAACATTTTACGGGCAAACTCCGCAAGCATACCCTGCAAGTCGCAAAGCGTGATACCCTTGTCCACGACAAGCCCTTCCATTTGGTGGAACATAGGCGAGTGCGTCGCGTCGTCGTCCGAACGGAATACACGTCCGGGGGAAAGTATTTTAATGGGCGGTTTTTCCTTTTCCATTACACGGATTTGTCCCGCCGAGGTCTGCGTGCGAAGAAGCAGGTTTTCCGCTAAATAGAAGGTGTCCTGCATATCGCGCGCGGGGTGGTCTTTGGGGGTATTGAGCGCCGTGAAATTGTAATAATCGGTTTCAATTTCAGGTCCCTCGAACACCTTAAAGCCCATACCCGCGAAAATGTCGATAAGTTCGTTTTTCACAAGCGTGATAGGGTGGAGCGCACCTGCCGTGTATTTCTTCCCCGGCATCGTGATATCAATACGCTCGCTTGCGTACTTTTTCTCCATTTCCATTTCACGGACGACGATAGCGCGCGCATCGAACTTTTCTTCCATCGCCTGTTTAAATTCATTGACGATTTTACCGAACGCCGGTCTGTCCTCTTTGGGTAAATCTTTCATTCCGCTCATAATACCTTTGAGCTCGGTTTGGAATTTTACCTTTACCTCGTATACCTCTCTGCCCGTTTGCGTTGCACCAAGCGCATTTTCTATTTCCGCGCGCAACGCCTCGATTTTTGCTTTCATTGCAATTCTCCTTATATGATTTCAAAAAAACGCCCTGCGAATCTTCCGATTCGCAGGGCGATAAATTACCGCTGTACCACCTACGTTCGCGCAAAATACTTTGCGCCTCATTCACGAAATAACGCCTCGTCCGCGTTTCCCTCTACCCCGCGCAAACGGCTCAAAGGAACGGCTCCAAAGTGAAAGGGCGACTTTTCTCTTTCCCCTCGTCTTTCAGCCTACGGACGAGGTCTCTTTTGGAAAGCGTTTGAAAAACACCCGCTTTTTCATAGCCTTTATTCTCTTGGTATTATTATAGCTTTTTATCTAATAAAAGTCAAACGATTTCTTTTGTAAAAACAAATTACTTTGTTCTTTCTATAAAATATTGTACTACTAGCATTACGGCTATCGTAAACATACAAATTCCAAACGCATAACGGCAAAACGCTACTATCCACAATAATCCGAACGCCAAAAAAATCAACGTCCAAAATAATACGGGCAACTTTTGCCAGCGCGCAGATTGCGTATCTTTTTTCCGCAAAACCCGAAAACCGTAGCCAATTTCTTTTAATCCTATTACGATTGATAAGGGGAACACAGGCAACGCCACGAACCCCACCAAAATAACCGCATAACCGTGTAGTTTAGAATTTGAGAAGAGTGTACCGCTTTCTAATACAATTATCATAAGCAACGCTAAAACAAGACAAATCAAGCCAAGTAATAACGCATAAACGCCTAAACCACGTTTTGGTTTCATTTCGTTATTTCTGCTTTAACAAATCGCGAATCTCTTCCAAAAGCCGCGTGTTCGCCATTGCCTTCTCTTCGGCAATACGCTCCGCTTCCGCCTTTTCCGCCGCCGCTTTTTCTTCCGCTAAACGAGTTTCTTCCGCTTTCTTTGCCGCCGCTTCCGCAAGCTGTGCCTTGCGAATTTCAATCGCTTGTTTCTTGCTTACCTTTTGTTCTTTGCGAATGTGATAAATCGCTTTCTTTTCGCTGATAGCCGCTTCGCCGAGCGCCTGTTCTCTTGCCTCCGCTACCTGATTCATAATCTTTACAATCATGAACAGCGCAAACGCCGTCAACAAGAAATTGATAATCGCACTGATAAACGCACCCCAGTCGATATAAATCGAGTTTGCAAGATCAATCGCACCGGGATTATCGGGCAGATATGCGGGGACTAACATCGTTACCGCGCCTTCTAAACCCTCGCCTTGTAAAATAACGGCGAGCAACGCGTTGATTAAGGGTTTTAAAATAAAATTACTGAGTCCGTTGACGATTGCGGTAAACGCACCGCCAACGATAACGCCGACTGCCATATCAAGCACGTTACCGCGCGTGATGAATTTCTTGAATTCGCCGAAAAACTTTTTAATACGGCCTTCTTTCTTTTCTTTTGCCATAACTTTTTCCGTCCTTTGTTTTTTGTAGTTTTATTATACTATTTATTCAAAGGATTGTCAAGGGAATTTACGGACATATGTACAAGTCCGCACTTTCTTAAAAGTGCGGACCTTTATTTATTCTTGATTTTCAATCGCCGAGCCGCGCATTAAATCGCGGATAAACAGCATATCCTGCGTTACCTCGCAGATAAGCTCGGTAAGCTGATTGCGCGTTTCCTTGCGCACCGCTTTGGACAGGGCTTGTATATATTCCCCCATCAACGTTTTTTCCGTATAAAACGCGTCCTTTAAGCTATCAAATTCGTTTAAGGTGATTTCCCGTTTTTCCAGTTTCATTCCTCGTCCTCCTGCGATTTCTTTTTCGCTTTGCCGAATATCAGCTTTTCCAGCTTTTCTTTTCTCTGTTCGTGGCGAAGCGAAAGCTTTTCCATATCCCCCGCTAACGCAGCGTCCATTAAAAGCCGAGAAAAGATTTTGATTTTTTTCTCTGCCAAATCTTCCACGCCCATGAGCAGCTTTAACGCTTCTTTTTCCTGTTCTATCCCCCTGCCGTTTTCCGTTTGTTCCTGCATAACAAAACCTCCCCGTTTTATCTTTATCTTGACCGAAACGGAGAGGTTTTATGCGTTTTTATTTTTTCTTTCGTTTCCCAAAATCGCAAACTTCGCAAAGCGTGCAATTTTCACAGTCGGGCTTTTGCGAATGGCACACCTTTCTGCCGTGCCAAATCAGCCAGTGGTGCGCTTTCGACCAGTCGGATTTAGGTATTGCTTTTTGCAATCCCGCTTCCACTTCAAGCGGCGTTTTACCCTTGGCGAGCCCCAAACGGTTACTCACGCGAAAGACGTGGGTATCCACCGCAATCGCGTCACCGCCGAACGCCACCGAATACACGACGTTCGCCGTCTTTTTCCCAACGCCTGCAAGCGACATCAATTTTTCGACGGTATCAGGCACTTCGCCGCTATATTTATCCAAAATATCGCGTGAAGCGGAAAGAATATGCTCGGCTTTCATACGGTAAAATCCACAGGAAAAAATATAATTTTCCAGTTCCTTTTGCGTAAGCGTAACCATTTTTTCGGGCGTGTTATAGTTTTGGAATAACACCGCCGTTACTTTGTTTACTCGCTCGTCCGTGCATTGTGCCGACAAAATGACGGCAATAAGCAGTTCGTACGCCGTGCGGTAATGCAGGGCGGGCTTGGCGTCGGGATATAAATTTTCAAGGCGAAAAAGCGCCTCTTTTTTATCGTTCGTTTTCATACGGTCAGTATACCATATTTTCGTGCATTTTGCAAGGATTTCAACGCAATATTATCCGTATGGTAAAACGGAAGTCCTGCCGTTGATAAATTCTATTTTATAAAATCCCCTGAAAGTAGAATACCGTCCCGTCTTTAAAATCGCCTGCGCACGAATAAAAAAGCGTGCGTCGAAGCGCACGCACAGTCCGCAACCGATTCTTGCTTCCTTGGGCGTAGGAACAGTCGTCGCCGCCACTCCGTACCCGTTTAAACGCTCCGCGTAATCGAGGCTATGCGCCCGCGAGCGGAACACTGCCAATATCATCATAGGTCATATACTCCTTTTTTTCGGAATACTATATTTTATGAATTACCTGAAAAAAGAGGTGCATTGATGATTTATTTTGACAACGCCGCGACGGGCGGCAGAAAACCTGATTCCGTACTAAACGCTGTTTCTTCCGCTATCAAGGTATGCGCAAACCCCGGTCGGAGCGGGCACAAACTTTCCTTATCCTGTGCAAGACTCGTACAAAACTGCCGAAACGCCCTAACCGACCTTTTCGACGGCTACGGCTTCGACCGCGTTATTTTTACCAAAAACTGCACGGAAGCGCTCAATATCGCCCTGTTTGGCGTACTCCAAAAAGGCGACCACGTTATCGCGAGCTGTATGGAGCACAACTCCGTTTTACGCCCCTTGGAAAAATTAAAACAAGCGGGTGTTATCTCGTACGATATCTGTCCTCTAAACGAGAACGGAAATATCTCGCCGAAGTCTATTCTCGACCTTATCCGACCTGAAACGAGACTCGTCGCTTTAACTTCCGCTTCGAACGTAACGGGGGCTTTACCGCCGATTGAAGAACTCCGTTCCTTGCTTCCAAGCCGAATTTTACTTTTATGCGACGGCGCGCAAGGCGCGGGGCATATTCCGCTTTCTATGAAAAAGACGGGGATAGACCTTTTACCGCTTGCGGGGCATAAGGGCATGCTGGGCATACAGGGAAGCGGTGCGTTGCTTTTTTCCGAACGCGTAGACCCCACCCCCGTTTTGTACGGCGGCACTGGCTCCATGAGTTTATCGCTTGATATGCCCGACTTTTACCCCGACGAATTAGAAGCGGGTACGCTGTCTTTTCCCGCCGTTGTTTCCCTATTAGAAGGCGCGGAATATATCGCGGTGCATTTAGCGGAAATCGGTGCAAAATGCACCGCCTTAACCGAATATTTCCTAAAATTTTTAAAGAACTTGCCTTTATACACGGCATACTCTGTGCCGAACCCCTGCGGAATCGTAGCGTTCAAGCACGCGTTTTTGCAATCGGAACAGCTTGCAGGCGTCTTATCCGCTCGGTATTCGATTGCCGTGCGGGGCGGATTGCACTGTGCTCCGCTTATGCACGAAGCCCTCGGCACGCTCGACGGCGGGCTTGTGCGCGTTTCCTTTTCGCATTTTAATTCTTACCGTGAAATCGACGAGCTTATAAACGCGCTCATCGACGCGGAACGCCGTTAAATTTCTTTGAGTTTCTCCACAATAGAACGGAGTTTTTTGCGTTGCGAATTATCGAGCATCGGCGAAAACGCTTGATAAAAGTTGTCGATTTCTTCGTTGGAAAGAGTGCCCGCGCGCTTACTTTTTTCCGCTTCCAGTAATATTTTGCGCATCATATCCGCACTGCTTTTGCCGTTGTACGCCGCGGCAATTTGTTTCGTGAGTTCCTCAGCCGAAGCCGTTTGTTTGGGGGAATAGTCTTTAAAGCTTTTCATATACCACCTCTGCTATCGAATTAGTATATTGTATTCGGTCAGTCAATTTTTCGTGCCACGGCGCATATACTATCATATGGAAATTTTAATACTCGTGCTGTTATATTACCTTTCGCAAAATCCCGATTTCACAGAAAGCGTAAAACCGCTGATGGCGAAGCTGAAAGATTCCGAGCAAATGCTTTCGTTTTTAAAAGACCTTTCGCAATTTTCGCAAACTTTCAGCACCTTTGCCGCGTCCAAAAACGGAGAAGAAAAAAGTCCTCCGCCCCCGCCGAAAAAAGAAACGGAGTGCAAGGACTCGCCCAAAGAAAAAAAACCGCAATCCCCCACAGCGGGAATCGCGGACGATTTTATCCAGCAAATACTGGACAGCTATTTAAAAAAGCGGTGATACCTTTCACCGCTTTTTACTTTTTATATAATGGAAAAACCGCCGTTGACGGGAAGGTCTATCCCTGTGACGTATTCGTTTTCTTCTAAATACAGCACTGCCTTGGCGATATCCTCGCCCGTACCCATTCTGCCCGCGGGTATCTCTTCTATCAGCGCGCGCATTTCCTCCTTGGAAAAATGCTTATTCATCGGCGTGTCGATAACCCCCGGGGATACGGAATTTACGCGGATACCCGACCAGCCGAGCTCCTTTGCAAGTGCTTTCGTGAACCCAAGCAACGCCGCTTTGCTTGCGGAATACACGCTTTCACAGCTTCCGCCCACTTCTCCCCAAACGGAAGAAATATTCACGATCAAACCGTGCTTTTGAGAAATCATATATTTCGCCGCCTCGCGCGAATAGAGAAACGCTCCGCCCATATTCACGGAAAATACGCTTTGGAATTCCTCGTAAGAAATATCCTGTATCTGCTTGATAAGCGACACGCCCGCGTTATTGACGAGCACGTCCACACCGCCAAGCTTTTTAAACAGCGCGACGGTATCCTCTTCCGAGCTTACTTCCGCGCGGTAGACCTCCAAACCCTTTGCCCGCGCAAGCTTTGCGCTTGTCTCGTCCTTGGAGTAGGTAACCGCAACTCTATATCCTTTTTTTAAAAACGCTTCGGCGACCGCAAGACCTATCCCGCGTACGCCGCCACTAATCAAAACCGTTTTCAACTCGTACCTGCCCCTTGCCTTTTACTTTTCTTGGTTTAACGAAATAATTTCTTTTGCAATCTCTTCGGGCGTTTTGTTATCGACGTCCACTATGTAATCGGCAACGTGCTCGTAAATGGGCGAGCGTTCTTTCATAAGCCGTGCAAGTCTATCGCCGAGATTTTCCGTCGAGCTTTGGAGCAGAGGTCTTGTGCCGTCTACAATTAAGCGTTTGGAAAGCGTTTCGAAGCTGGCGCGCAAAAATACGATTTTCCCGTTCTCTTTGAGCAACGCGTTGTTTTCGCTCTTTAACACCAACCCGCCGCCTGTGGAAATAATGAGGTTATCCATTTTTGCAAGCTCTTTCACGACTTCCGTTTCTATCTTGCGGAAATACGCCTCGCCGTAGTATTCGAAAATATCGGAAATTTTGCCGTGCCGATCGACGATAACCCCGTCGGTGTCGTACCACCTGCGGCCCGTGAGTTCTGCAATTTTAATGCCGATGGTCGTCTTTCCTGCGCCCATCATTCCGCATAAAACGAGATTCATACTCCCTCCTTATTTTGCCGAAGCCTTTAAGCCCGCTATCGCCGCGAGATAGCTCCCTGCGCCGAACCCGCAAACTACGCCCTTGCATACCTCGGAAAGCACGCTCTTATGACGGAATTCCTCGCGAGCGTGCACGTTGGACATATGCACTTCCGCCACGGGAATATCAATTGCCGCAATCGCGTCCCGAAGCGCGTAACTATAATGCGTGAACGCGCCTGCGTTGAACACGATAGCGTCGCAGGTTTTATTCAAAAACGCTTCGTGGAGCTTATTTACCAACTCGCCCTCGATATTGCTTTGGTAGAAGCTTACCCCGTCGCCGTTTGCCTTGCAATACGCCGCTATCTTATCGTTGATTTCCTCCAAGGTAGCCGTGCCGTAAACGCCCTTTTCGCGCTTACCCGTAAGGTTAAGATTAACTCCGTTGATCACTAAAAATTCCATAACCGACTTATCCTCCGTTCGTATTTTATTGATATTTCTTGCAGTATTTTCGATACAGCGTTTCCGCCTCGTCCGCCGTCGCGCCCCGCCCTGTGTACAGGCAGTCGGCGTAATAAGCTTGGTAAAAGAGCATCGCCGCGCCGTTGAGTATTTTTAAACCCCCGTCCTCGGCAAGTTGTAAAAACGCCGATTTTGCGGGTGTATAAATCAGGTCGATCGCGCTTTGCGCACCTGCGAACGCCTTTGCGCTTACGGGCGATTTACCCTCGGTGTCGTGCATTCCCACTCCCGTACAATTCACGAGAATATCGAAACCGCCCGCCTCGGGGTCGTCTATCGCCGTAACGCCAAGCTGTGCACACACCTCGGCAAGCTCCGTCTTGTTTCTTCGATACATAGAAACTTGTGCGCCCGCGTTTTTGAGTGCCGCCGCCGAGCTTCTGCCCGAACCGCCCGCGCCAAGCACGAGTATTTTTTTATTCTTGACTTCTATCCCCGCCGTTTCCAACATTAAAAGGAAGCCTACGCCGTCGGTGTTATAGCCGTGCGCCGTTTCCGTAATGACGGTATTAACCGCTCCGCAGGAAAATGCGTCGCCCTCTACGCCGTTCAAATATTCGAACACGTCGCGTTTATAGGGTATCGTTACGTTGAACCCGTCGAAGTCGCCCATTAAACGGCGCATCGTATTATCAAACTCCGCAGGGGAAACGGAAAATTTTTCGTATTCGCACCCCATTCCCCATTCGTTTAAAATAAAAGTGTGTATCTGTCCGCTAGTCGATTTCGACACGTCCTTACCGATTAACCCTAACCGCAAAATTTTGCCGTTCATCTCGTACCTGCCCTGCCTTTACAAGCTTTTTACGCCCAACTTACCGAAGAAATCGGGGAAGGATATCGCGCAACATTCGGGACGGGAAATCGCTCCGCCCTTTTCAGACGAAATCAACCCGACTGCCGCCGTCATTGCGATACGGTGGTCGAGGTAACTTTCAATATTTCCGCCCGCAAGCTTTTTCTTGCCGCGAATAATAAATCCGTCGGGAAGCTCCTCACAATCCCCGCCGAGGTTGCGGATAAGTTCCGCCGTCGTTTTGATGCGGTCGCTTTCCTTGACGCGCAATTCCTTTGCGCCCGTGATACGGCTTTCGCCGTCCGCAAACGCGCACATCAGCGCGATGAGCGGTATCTCGTCCACCAAAGAGGGAATATCCGTTTCCGTGAGCGTGATAGCGCGCATATCCGTTTTTTCTACGAGAATATCCGCCGTTTCTTCTCCGCCCGAAACTCGTTTATTGAGCAAGGAATATTTTACGCCCAGTCTATCGAACGCCGTTAGAATCCCCGTTCGAGTGGGGTTTACGCCCACGTTTTTGCAAAGCGTTTTGCCTTTCAATGCACCCAGTGCCATAAAATACGCCGCCGAGGAAATATCCGCGGGCACACATACGTCCACGCTTTTAAGCGTACTCTTTTTGATACGAACGGCGTTGCCGTCCACTGCAATATCCGCGCCCATTGCTAAAAGCATACGCTCGGTATGGTCGCGGGATTTCACGGGCTCGGTTACGACCGTTTCCCCGTCGGCGGAAAGCCCCGCCAAAAGCACTGCGCTTTTTACCTGTGCCGAAGCGATTTTTAATGGCACTTCCGCACCCTGCAAGCGATTCGGAGAAACGAACACGGGCGCGTGCCCGTCCGTCGTTCTTACCTTTGCGTTCAAGAGCGCAAGCGGATCGGCTACTCTTCCCATAGGACGGGAAGAAAGCGACTCGTCGCCGTAAAGTTTTGCCTCTATCCCTTTTCCCGAAACCAAGCCCGTCAAAAGGCGTATGGTCGTACCCGAATTACCGCAATCGAGCTCTACGCCCGAACGGAAACGGGAAACGCCCTGCACGCGGAGCGTCGTACCGTCGATATCTATTTTTGCGCCGAGCGCGCGCATACAACGGCAGGTGGAAACGCAATCCTCGCCCATCAGCGCGCCCGTAACGACCGCTTCGCCCTCCGCGCCTGCGTTCAGCATAACCGCGCGATGCGTTATGGATTTATCCCCGGGAAGGTCGAACTCGCCCTCAAACCGTTCTCTCGCTTGAATTTCCAACATAACCGTTCCGTCCTTTACAACTCTTTGCTTGCGTTCACGATTGCTTTCGTATATTCGTCAAACGGCAACGCAAACGAAGTCCATTCGTTTTTCGCTTTGGCGACCGCCATTTTGATTTTGCCGTCGTCCGTGTTTTTCTTATCCGATTTCGCCTTACTCAAACACACCGCAAGCCCCGTAAAATCAAACGGACTTTCGGGCGTTTCGTCGATTGCCCGTTTTACGATCTTCAACAGTCTTTCGCCGTATTCCTTTTCGCAAACGCCCGCGCTTATCGCCGCTTTCGTTTCCAACCATTCGCCGAGCAACACGCATTCGCCGTGGGAAAGTCCGCTGGAAAGCTCGATTGCGTGCCCCGTCGTGTGTCCTACGTTAAGAGATTTTCTCTCGCCCGTTTCCTTTTCGTCCGCTTCCACCACACGCGCTTTATGGCGTACGCACGCTTCAATTAAGGTCGTGAGGAATTTAAGCTCCGTCAAATCTCCCTCGTGGTTTTCAAGAATATCAAAAATTTCCCCGCTGAGCGCCGCGTATTTGACGATTTCGCCCAATCCGCATTTTATCTCGCGCGGAGGCAGAGTTTTCAAAAAGCTGGATGCGATAAGCACTTCTTGCGGCTGATAGAACGCGCCGACCACATTTTTCACACCGCCAAGGTCTACCGCCGTTTTACCGCCCACACTGCTATCCACTTGGGAAAGAAGCGTCGTGGGTATCTGTACGCAAGAAATCCCACGCATATACAGCGCCGCCGCAAGTCCGCCGATATCGCCGACCACGCCGCCTCCCACCTTCTCCTGACCCGCACGGTAATGCTGGACGGGCGAGAACATGGCGGGACCGCCTGCGAAAAAGTGGAGCATCGCCGCCGTGACGAGGAACGTCACCGTATAGCACAGCAGCTTCCACGGCACCATGCCGTTTTCATTATCGGAACGCCACATCACCGCCGCCAGAAGCATATACAGCGGAAGCGTATACGCCGCACCGGCGAACAGACCGAAGGACAGGGAGCGGATCGCATTTCCTCCGATTCCCACGCCGTCGGCAAACAGGCAAACGGTATAAAACCCCCCCGCCCCGAGCAGAATAAACGGCAGAAGCTGTGCCGCCAGTCCCGCAGGTGCGTTGATGTGTTTTTGCGGA
>JAZNDR010000010.1:0-2059 GCA_045588185.1 Candidatus Scatosoma sp.
CCGCTCGCCGTCATTCAAAACTACGCGACGGCGTTGCAATCGGACGCACTCGACGAAGAAACGCGCAAAAAATACGCGGTTACCCTGCTAAACGCTTCGAAACGGCTGACCGCGCTCGTTACCAACATTTTAAAACTCAACAAATTAGAAAACCAAAAAATCAAGCCCGAATGCAAACGCTTTCACTTAACCGAAGCGTTGGCGGAAACGGTGCTTGCGTTTGAAGAACTTATCGAAAGGAAAAATCTCACGCTCGAATGCGACCTTGCGGAAGTAACGGTAACTTCCGCCCCCGAGCTTCTCGACCTCGTATGGAACAACCTGCTTTCCAACGCCGTCAAATTCACGGACGCAGGCGGTCGGATTTCCGTCACGCTGAAAGAGGAAAACGGCGAGGCGGTCGTCAGTATCGGCGACAGCGGCTGCGGTATCTCGCCCGAAACGGGAAAACGCATTTTCGATAAATTCTATCAAGGGGATACCTCGCACGCGTCCGAGGGCAACGGACTCGGGCTTGCGCTCGTCAAGAAAGTAATTGATATCCTCGGCGGAGAAATCTCCGTCAAAAGCGAGCCGGGCAAGGGCAGTATTTTCACGATTTCTTTAAAGGTGTAAGCTATGAATGATAAATGGCGTTCGTTTTTACAAAAGCTGAAAAAACCGCGCGGTTGGGTGCTTGCGCTTACCTATACGCTCACGGTGCTTTCCATTGCGGGCGCGCTTGCTATGCTGTTTGTAAGCTACACGGGTACTCCGCTCGAATACCTCGCGTACGCCCTGTTCGCCCTCGCGGCTATCACGCTTGCGTATACCGTATACACTCTCGTACTTTTTATCCCAAAATGGAAAAAGAATATCGTGGTTTGGGCGGAAAGCCGTCCCTTTACCCGCAACCTTTTACGCAACTTCGGTTTCCGCACCCTCGTCGTCGCCGTCGGTTCGCTTATTATGAGTATCCTTTTCGGCGCGTTCAACGGCGTTTTGGGAATTTTGGAAAAATCCATTTGGTACGGTGCGCTCGCGGCGTATTATATTATTCTTGCTCTGCTTCGCGCTGGCGTCCTGCTTGCCCGCAGAAGCAAAAACGACTCCCCCTTTAACCGAGTAAAAACCTACCGCAATTGCGGTATTCTTCTTTTGATTATCAACCTCGCGTTATCTTCGGCGATTGCGCAAATGATTTTTGACAATCAATCGTTCCGATACGAGGGCTTGATGATTTTCGCCACCGCGGCGTACGCCTTTTATAAAATCACGATGTCGATTATCAATATCTTCCGCGCCAACAAACAGGACGACGTTACCGTTCGCGCGATACGAACGGTCAACCTCGCCGACGCGGCGGTATCTATCCTCGCCCTGCAAACGGCGTTGCTCGCCACTTTCAGTAGTGCGGAAGTGAATATTTCCCTGTTCAATACCCTGACGGGTTGCGTGGTCAGCTTCGGCACGATCGCCCTCGGTATTTATATGGTACGCAACGGCAATAAACAAATGAAAGCATTACAAACGGAGAAAAACGATGGACAATAAACAATTTAACTACACCTACACCGCCCCGACCGAACGGGAGCGTAAAGAAATAGAACGGATACGCGAAGCGTACAAACCGAAAACACAGAACGAAACGCAGGTGGAAAAGCTGAAACGCTTAGACGCCAAAGTCCACCGTTTTCCGCTTATTCTTGCACTTACGCTGGGTATCGTCGGCACACTCGTTTTCGGGTTGGGACTTTCCATGATTTTGGAAATGGATATGCTTATCGTCGGCTCGTGTATCGCCGTAGCAGGGCTCGTGCCCATCGCGCTTGCCTACCCTGCGCACCGCGCTTGCACTGAAAATCGCAAGAAAAAATACGGCGAGGAAATCCTCGCGTTGAGCGAAAAACTGTTAAACGAAACGGAAAGCGTTTGATTGAAAACGCTTTCTTTTTTTGATTTTTACAAAAGTTTAACGATTCTTTTACGATTTATTATCTAAATTTTAGTTTTTTAGCAATAACTCCCGCGTATAATAACGGCAGAAAATAAATCCAAGGGAGAATTACTTATTATGGAA
>JAZNDR010000011.1:0-32080 GCA_045588185.1 Candidatus Scatosoma sp.
TAACACTTCCACCCCTCTTCTTTGGGTCTTCTACATAACCCTAATACTTCACAATCCCAACAACCGCGGGGTAATCCTTTATATGTTTTTCTATCTTCGGGTTCTTCTGACCATCCAAGCCACCACCAAAATGACATAAACTTACCACCTATAAAAAAATGCCGTCTCTTGCGAGAACGGCACCGTAGAATATACCTTTCTCGTCAGTTTGCTACAACTTGTTTACATTCTCCAAATAAAAACAAAGTTCCATGGATTTGATAAACGCGATAAGAGATATAATCCTACCAAGATTATATCCATGGAAATGTTTTTTATTAAATTTAGAGAATATCTACCAATGTAGGTCTGCTATAGCAATGATATTTATTATAAGGCATTTTGAAAACGATGTCAATGCTTTTTCAAAAGAAAAAAATCACAACCATACAAAAAAAGAGGTTTGCCGTTTGGCAAACCGCTTTTTTTGTCTTCGATAAATCTCTACGCGTCCTGCACGATAATTTTAAAAGTTTTTCCGCCAGGTATGCGCATTAACAACGCGCCCCCTTCTTTCCTATACGTTGCCACAAAGTTATTTACCACCAACTCCGCCACTTCTTGGAATAGGTATTCTGCCGTCGATTTGTCCTCTATCCTGTTCTTTTCCCTTTCGCTTGTTTGTAAATCTTTTTCTTTTTCCATAATAAAAGTACTCCTAATTTTTTTTCTTCACTTGTCCGCGCGCTTGGATATGTGTAATAGTATTATATCATCTCTACTACGGAAAATCAAGATTTTTGTCCGTAGTTTAGATGATAATAAATATAAATACAGCACTACTTTTGTCGTATTTTGTCGAAAGTGATTAAAAGGAGAGAAAAAGTGAATTTATCCTACTTTGCAGACAGGCTGTCGGAATTGATATTCGACTGCAATAAAAAGGTGCGCGAAGTCGCCAAGGAAACGGGAATCGGTAAGACAACCGTTTATGAATATTTATCTGGTCAAAAAATGCCGACTTTGTGCAATCTTGTCAAACTCGCCGATTATTTTAATTGTTCCACCGATTATTTATTAGGGTTAGAGCAAGAACAAACGGAGCAAACTTTTCAAACTTGTAAACCTTTTCCCGAGCGGTTCCAAGAGGTTTTGCAATATTTCAAAATTACCCGATACCGTTTACAGGAAATGACGGGAATAGCGGAATCTGCTTTATATTACTGGGCGAAAGGACAAAAAAGCCCGAACCTTGAAAATATTTTGCTCGTATGTGAAAAATTGGATTGCAGGGTGGATTTCTTTATCGGTCGTTCAAACGCAAGATAATATCCAAAAAAGCGGTTTGCCGTTTAGCAAACCGCTTTTTTGTTACCCTTTCTTAGTTGCGGGGATTTTTAATATTCGCTTGTGCTGCGCTCAAACGTGCGATGGGCACACGGTAAGGCGAGCAGGAAACGTACGTCAAACCGATTTCGTGGCAGAATTCGATAGACGAAGGATCGCCGCCGTGTTCGCCACAGATACCGCAGTGCATTTCGGGACGAGCTTTCTTACCGTCCTCTACTGCCATCTTCATCAGCTTGCCAACGCCCGTCGTATCCAATCTTGCGAAAGGATCCGATTCGTAAATCTTGTTTGCATAGTATGCGGGCAAGAACTTACCTGCGTCGTCACGCGAGAAGCCGAAGGTCATCTGCGTTAAGTCGTTCGTACCGAAGCAGAAGAATTCCGCTTCTTTCGCGATTTCCTCAGCCGTCAAGCACGCTCTGGGAATTTCGATCATCGTACCTACTTCGTATTTCAAAGCTACGCCGCTTGCTGCGATTACTTCTTCCGCCGTCTTTACAACGATGTCTTTTACGAACTTCAACTCTTTCGTTTCGCCCGTAAGCGGGATCATAATTTCGGGAACAAGCGTCCAATCGGGGTGCTTCTTCACAACGTTGATAGCCGCCTTGATAACCGCTTTCGTCTGCATAACCGCGATTTCGGGATAGGTTACCGTCAAACGGCAGCCACGATGACCCATCATCGGGTTGAATTCGTGCAAGCTCGAAATAATGTCTTTGATTTGTGCAACCGTCTTACCCTGCGTTTTTGCAAGAGCCGCGATGTCTTCTTCCGAGGTCGGAACGAACTCGTGAAGAGGAGGATCGAGGAAACGAATGGTTACAGGGTAACCGCCGAGCGCTTCGAACAAGCCCTCGAAGTCCGCCTGCTGCATGGGCTCGATTTTCGCGAGCGCCGCTTCTCTTTCTTCTACGGTATCCGAGCAAATCATTTCGCGGAATGCGCCGATTCTTGCGGGCTCGAAGAACATATGCTCGGTACGGCAAAGACCGATACCCTGCGCGCCGAACGCAACTGCCTGTTTCGCATCAGCGGGCGTATCTGCATTCGTTCTTACGCCGAGTGCTTTATATTTGTCTGCAAGCTCCATAATGCGACCGAAATAGCCGGAGTTGGGATCTGCGGGAACGGTCTTGATAAGGCAATCGTAAATGTTACCCGTGGAACCGTCAAGGGAAAGCACGTCGCCTTCCTTGAAGATTTTGCCTGCAAGCTCGAACCATTTTTCTTCTTCGTGCATTTTAATGTCGCCGCAACCGGATACACAGCAGGTACCCATACCGCGGGCAACAACTGCCGCGTGCGAGGTCTGACCGCCGCGTACGGTAAGAATACCTTGCGCGTACTTCATACCTTCGATATCTTCGGGAGAGGTTTCCAAACGAACGAGGATAACCTTTTCACCTTTCTTCCCTTCGATAACTGCGTCTTCCGCAGTGAATACGATTTTACCGGCAGCCGCACCGGGGGAAGCCGCGATACCTTTGCCGACAACGTTGTTCTTGTCCGCGTCTTTCAATGCTTTCGCGTCGAATTGAGGGTGCAACAACATATCAAGGCTCTTTGCATCGATTTGCATAAGCGCTTCTTTTTCGGTGATCATGCCCTCGTCGATAAGGTCGCAAGCGATCTTGATAGCCGCCGCAGCCGTTCTCTTACCGTTACGGGTCTGCAACATATAGAGTTTTCTATCCTGAATGGTGAACTCCATATCCTGCATATCGCGGTAGTGGTTTTCAAGGATATCGCAAACTTTAAGGAATTGTTCGTAAACTTCGGGGAACACTTCTTTCATCTGTGCGATGGGCATCGGGGTACGAACGCCTGCAACAACGTCCTCGCCCTGTGCGTTGGTAAGGAATTCACCCATAAGACCCTTTTCGCCCGTTGCAGGGTTACGCGTGAACGCAACGCCCGTACCGGAAGTTTCGCCCATATTACCGAACGCCATCATTTGTACGTTTACCGCAGTACCCCAGCTGTAAGGGATATCGTGATCCATACGGTAGATGTTCGCACGGGGGTTGTCCCACGAACGGAATACCGCTTTCACTGCTTCGAAAAGCTGTTCTTTCGGATCGGTGGGGAAGTCTTTACCGAGCTGTTTCTTGTATTCTGCTTTGAACTGATTAGCAAGCTCTTTCAAGTCGTTTGCGTCAAGCTCTACGTCTTGCGTAACGCCTTTCTTTTCTTTCATTTCATCAATGAGCTTTTCAAAGTACTTTTTACCGACTTCCATAACGACGTCCGAGAACATCTGAATGAAACGGCGGTAGCAGTCCCAAGCCCAACGGGGGTTGCCCGATTTCGCTGCGAGCGTGTTTACTACTTCTTCGTTAAGACCGAGGTTAAGAATGGTATCCATCATACCGGGCATCGAAGCGCGAGCGCCCGAACGCACGGATACGAGCAAGGGGTTTTCCTTGTCGCCGAATTTCATACCGCAGATAGCTTCCATCTTTTCGATGTACTGCATAATTTCCGCTTGAATGTCGGGGTTGATTTGTTTGCCGTCCTCGTAGTACTGGGTACAAGCTTCCGTAGAAATGGTGAAGCCTTGGGGCACGGGCAGACCGATGTTGGTCATTTCCGCAAGGTTTGCGCCTTTACCGCCGAGGATCTCACGCATCTTCGCGTTGCCTTCGGTGAAGAGATAGCAATATTTTTTTGCCATAGTGTTTATTTCCTCCAAATTTGATTTTTTTCGTTTCGTTTTAACCGCAAAAACGCTCACGCCCCTGCCTATTTTTTCGGGAGCGCGAATTATTGACATTTTTTGCATATTTCATTTTAATATAAATTGAAATAAATATCAAGCCTTTCACGCGCCTTTTTGCGATTTTTTCGGAAAAATTACAAAAAATTTTTCTTTTTTTACAATTTTGCACAAAAAAACGGCTACCGTTTTCGCTGTTCGCAAATACAGTATGCCGTATTTTTTTGTTTTTAGCCCTCGCGTACGCACGCGCGACTTATTTAAAATTTGTCTTGCAGCACGACGGACAAACTGTTTCCGATAGGCTTCGTTTCATAGCCGTTATACTTCAAGTTATAAGAATCGTAATCCAGCTTAGCGGCTTCAGACAATTCATACTCAGTCCACCAGCGCGTATACCCCACGCTATCTTTCCATTCGTCAGTAGAGAACGATGGCACTTGATATTCTGGCGAATAATAGATTTCGTAGCAATACCCGCGCAACGATTCGCATACCTGTTTATAGCCCGTTACATGTCCCGAAGCACTGATAATCGGCGTAAACACCGTAACGTACACGCAAACGACACCCTCGTAATTACTTTTACGATTATCCAACGGGTCGGCTGTGGAATACATAGCAATTTCTTTGTGTCCGTCGCCGTTCAAATCTTGTCTTTTTAAGATAAACTTAACGCCCTCTTTGCCGTCCTCGGTCTTTAATTCCAAGACGTCCCCGAACAATTCTTGCACTTGTGCCTCATATTCGCTGTCCATACTTCCGACGTACGGGTCTTGGTTATTTCCCCAGAAAACCCGTATGGTCTCGTCCAACAAAAATTCAAGCGAATTGTCTACGTTTTCCGTCGTATATTGATTATTCAAAATATCCGACAAACGCTGTACGGCGGTAACCTCTACGTCAGGCATGTCATCGGGAGTATATACAAATCCGTTGACAACAACGTCCATTCCCACGTTCGTAGATTGCGCGGGAAGTTCCGCGTAATTCCACGTTGCCGCCACCCCCGAAACCGTTACAAGCGACACCATTCCAACCGTAAAACACGCCAGTGCTAATGCGCTCTTTCTCATTTCTTGCCCCCTTTCCCTTTGGGCGGGGTAGCTTGCCCTGTTCGCTGGGCTGGATTATAATACACGGGATATACCACCACGGGCGCGCCCCATTGCGCAGGCAAAGCGTTAGGGTATCCTTGTCCGCGAGAAGCACTCTTTTCGCGCGCTTTTTGGATAAGAATATTCGTACGCTCATCCCACTCGGTTTCGAGTTTCTTGTCAATAATAGGCGTTGCAATTATCGTTAAAGCAATCAAAATTAAGCACATCCAACCAACGGGAGATTGTAAAAATGAAACGAAACTTCCGATAAACGGCACACGCTGTCCGCGGTAAATCGCGCGCATTTGCGAATAATACACGGGGAATCTGTCAGGACTTTCTACCGCATCCCCCTGCAAAAGGAAATACCGTTCGTCGGGGTGTTTTTCGTTCGGTTCTTCAATCTCTACAATACGGTGTACGATTAACATATCGTCTACTTCGTACGCGACAATATCATATAATTGCAGTTCTTCTTCCTCGGGTATCTCATACATCAAAATAAGGTCGAAAGTTTGAAATTGATCGTCCAAGCCGTTTTCCGTAAGATACGTATTCTTTTCGTGCTTTTTCGACATCGAAGCACTGTTGACAACCTTTAAAGTGGGAATATCCTTAAAATATTTATTTTCTTGTAAATTGACGTACACAGAAAACGAAAAAATCGCGAGAAAAAGAATAGAGAAAAACACAGCGACCGCATAATCGAACGCCTTGCCTTTCGGTTTCTTCCCGCTATTTTTTTTATAATCTTTTACTAATTTTTCGTCCTCTGCTCCACAGCGAATCAACCGTATCTGCATTCGTGTAATAATAACCACGACGACAACGGAAATACTCGCCAACAAAACGTATACGATAGAGCAAAGAAGCAATATATATGTATCGTACGTCATTCCGTATTTTTACCTTTCTTACAAACAGCTATACCCCATGCCTAAACATGGGGATTTCGCTGTCATTGTATATTTCGTTAATACTATCCGTTAGGCGTTGGAATCGGAAGAATCTCCCGAGTCGCTATCGGAAGCGTCACTCGAACTACTGCTGGAAGAGTTATCCGCTTGCCCCGTCGTATCGTTTACCGTAAGAACGATATTCTTGCCTACAAGGTCATCACGGAACGTTTCATATTTTTCATAAGTATCCAGCGTGATATCCGAAAGTTGGAAATAACCCTTAAGCTGGGTATCCGTAATGGTATAAGTGAAAGCGTCGCCTTCCTTAGTCCAACTATCGCTAGCACCCGTACCCGCTTTAATAATATGTTCGGTTTGATCGAAGCTCGTAAATATGTCCATGGAATCTTTTGCTACCGTATCGGGATCGTCGCATTTCCATGTATCAATACCACCGCTCGGGGCAAAGAAGAATTTTGTCTCTATACCATTCTTTTTCACCTCCTCGGAAGCAGTAGGATTCGGTGTAAACGAAATAGTAATGCTCCCTTCAATAACTAATATCGCTTTATGGTTACTAACACTGGCTTCACCCTGTGACATTGCTGAATCGATTACCATTTTAAAATCGTTCGATTTCGTGATGGTATACGAACCGTATTCACCGCTCTTATGCGCGTCCGTAAGTGTAAGCGTGGTTTCATCAATTTTCAGAGGAACGTTTGCCGTTCCTGCATAGTTCCACGTAGCGTAAACACCGCCAACGGTAACGCACGCAAGTGCCGCTGCTAAAATACCTATTTTTTTCATAATAATACCTCCTGTAATTCGGTTTTCGAATTACGACTTATTACCCTTATTATACTACTTCTATTTTGAAATTGCAATATATTTTTTAAACTTTTTTTGTTATTTTTTCGGTTTTTATAATTATTTATGTAAAGCATTTTAACAATTTACACCCCCCCCCCGTTTTTATATAAAATTGCTGTTATTGTTAAAATAAAAACAGCGTTTTCCCGTCACAGAAAATACTGTTTTTTATTGTATATACTATATCAACGATGTGCGCAATAAACCGCTTAAAACATTTTGAAAAAGGCTTTTTCGCCGGAAAGGAGTTCTTCATCAAGCGACCATTCGCCGTTCTTCTTGATAATACCGAACTGACATTCTTTCGCCGCTTCGTATAAATCGCTTGCATCGTAGCCTACGAATTTATCCGCCGTTTCGTCTAAAATCCGTCTTGCTTCGAGGGTAAACCGCGAAGTCGTAATAAAAATCCCGCGGCAGTGCTGTTTTCCGTCCTTGGCTTGTCTGCATACGCACGCGCCGATAAATTGCTGTAACAGCGTTTCCCCTACGACCCACAGCTTCTCGTCCCCCTTGTCGGGATCCCAGTTCTTCGCCTGTATGTAGATCGTTTCACGGAAACCGAGTCTATCCGTCAGTTCGATTTCGCCGTCGATTCCGCCGTCGTGATCGCCGCCCGTAATCTTCAACGCTTCTAATCTTCTGCCGTTCATTCTCGAATACCGCTCTAACAAATACACCGAATAGTATTCAAAATAATCTCCGCCCAAGCGGTGCAATCTTTTCAAGAACGCTTCCTGCAATTTTTCGTCCGCCGTCATCGCACGGGGTTTTCTTGCACTCACGCTTGCATTGCGCTCGTTTCTCTTTTCGCTTTGCGCTTGTTTGGGTTTTTGCGCTTGCTTGGGTTCTTTTTTCGGCTCCGCTTTGGGAGCGGGCTTTTCTTCCGCCTTGACTTCCTTTACAACTTCTTTCTTTACTTCTTCCTTTTTCGCGGGCTTGATATCCCCGAACAGGAAGCTCATATCCATCAAAGTACCCTTGGGACTTTCTTCCTTTTTCTCTTCCGCTTTGACCTCTACGGGTGCGTGCGCGGGTTCTTCCGTCGGTTTTTCTTCCGCTTTTACCTCTTCCGTCTTGACCGCTTTCGCCTTTTTCGTCGTGCGTTTTTTAGGCTTATCTTCGGGAATAGGCTCAGGCGCGACCTCGGGCGTTATCGGCGCAACGGGCGCAATCGGTTGCACGGGTGCAGGCGGGAGCGGCTGTACCTGCTCTTCCTCTTTTTTAGGTTCTTCTTCTTTCGCTTTCGTTTTTCTCGTACGCGTCGTCTTTTTCGGCTTCTCTTGCCCTTCAGCTTCCGCAACGGTTTCCGACTTTTCTTCTGCTTTTTTCTTCGCTTTCGCGCGAGTGGTTTTCTTGGGTTTTTCCTCTGCTTTTTCTTGCTTCAACGAATACATACCCCCGTCGAACAACACTTCGCCCTCTTTTTTCATAACGCTTAACACCGAACCGATTCTGCCCTTGACGTCATTAGGATTTTCGTTTTCTTCCCCGCCGAATTTCGCGGTGTACACCTTTGCCGCCTCGTCGATAAGTGCGGTGGATTTACTTGCCGATTTTGCAAGCAGTTCTAAAATAATTTTCTTTGCCCCGTCTTTTTTTTCGGCGCGGGTTACGACCGATTTGCTTTCTTGTTCTTTCGCCATATTTTTCTTTTCACGGCGGGGCGGTTCCGCTTTTATTCCTTATATTATATTCCTTAATCGCCCCGTCCGCCGTACGCGCTATTCTTCGTACAAACGGATAAAATCGCCTACGCCGTCAAACCGCGCTTCCGTTTTTTCGGTGAGGAAAGCTTTAATCAAGCGAAGCGCGCGCTTATTCCCGCCCGCCGTTTTTTCCTCGTCGTAGGTGAGCCCCGCGCATTTGCGCAAGGTAAAATAAGTCGAAACGCTGGCACGCTCCCCTTGCGTGCAACGCTCGAAGGTCGTAAAACGACCGTCGGAAAAATCAAACCACAGCTTGTCGCCGATATCCCCTCCGCATTCCTCGTAAAAACCGAGGTCGATGGGATAACCGCTTTCACGCAGTGCAACCAGCGCGAACGACACGAGCGCCTCCGCCTCGTCTTCCCCCGCAAGACAAAGGGATTTCAGGCACTCGATAAAGCCGATAAAGGTTGCTTCGTAGCTTTCGTTTTCCATAGAGAGTTCACGGCAAATCTCCGCCGCCGCGCACGCGGCGTAGAAACGCGTGATGTCCGTGCGGAGCGAGAAAAAGCTCTCGTGCAGGTACGCGTTCGTAACGGTGTACCTGCCCCCTTTTTCCGCGAGGATATATTCCGCGAAGCAAAAGGGCTGCGCCGAAAATGCGAGTTTGGCTTTGGGCTTTTTTACGCCGCGGATACCCGCGGTGAGCTTGCCCAAGCTCGGCGAAAACAACGTAAGCAGTTTGTCGTTATCTTTGTAATCGATCGCCTGCAACACGATGGCTTCCGTCTTAACTTCCATTTTCGTCCTCTTTCGTTATCTTTTCCGCATCAAATCATAGTACAGCATATAATAGCTGACGCTGCCCGTTTTTTCGAACATTTGCCAAGCCATTCTTGCCGCTTCGTTTTCCCCGTTCTTATCCCGCATAGTTCCCCCTCCCGTCATAGTTTGGGGAAACAGGGGTGTTTTAATGCAAAATTTACGGCGATTTTGCTTTTTCGTTGTTCGCCATAGCGATTGACCGCTTACGCGGTATTTAGCGCAAAACTTCGTTTTGCTTTATTTGGGCTGTAACGCCCTCTGGGCGCGACTGCCGTCGAGGCGTAAAGGCTCTGCCTTTACAATCCGCAAGGGACAATGCCCCTTGACCCCTTATCGGGAACGATACCGTTTATCCTAAGCCTCGCTAAAAGATAGAAAGGCTCCGTTGCGGGTCGCACCCGCCATTTTGCATTTTGCACTTTGCATTTACTCTTTGATTTCCTCGTAGCCGTATTCACGGATCAGGTTGGGGCGTTCGCGCCAGTCCTCTTTCACTTTTACGTAAGTGGTAAGAAAGACCTTGGCGTCTAAAAACTTCTCCATATCCTGACGGGCGAACGAGGAAACCTCTTTAATCGCCCTGCCCTGCTTGCCGATAAGAATCGCTTTGTGGTTCGCTCTTTCGCATACGATATCGAGGCTGATTTCGTACACGCCCCGCTCGTTCCGTTCGAAAGTGTTGATCACGATCGCCACGCCGTGCGGGATTTCCTTATCGAATTTCAAAAGAATCTTTTCACGCATGATTTCGGATATCATAAACTTTTCACTCTTATCCGATACGATATCCTGCTCGAACGCCTTTTCTCCCTCGGGCATTTGTTTCACGAGAAACTCTTTCAGGTTTTTCACGTTTCTGCCCTTGCGCGCGGACACGGGGAATACGTCCACGTCCAAGCCCGAATCGGCGAATTTCGCCATATCGAGCGGGATATTTTCTTTCGGCATAATATCGATTTTGGTGTACGCCACCGCCATGGGAATACCGAGGTCTTTATACTTCTTCATCAGCGTAAAATCTTCCTCGCTAATTCCGTCGTGCCCGTCCACCACGTATAAAATGAAATCGACCGATTTCGCGCTCGTTTCCGTCGTTTTCATCATCATATCGGTGAGTGCGTTTCTCGCCTTATATATCCCGGGGGTATCGACGAACACGATTTGATAATCGTCCTCGGTCAAGACTCCCAAAATACGGTCGCGTGTGGTTTGGGGTTTAGGGGAAACGATAGAAACTTTCTCCCCTACCATCACGTTGATGAGCGTACTTTTTCCTGCGTTCGCTCTGCCGATTACGGCGATATATCCGCTTCTCATTGCTTATAACAGCTCCTTTTTTTAAATGTTATCGGGTAATGCCAAGCTTGGTCAAAACCGCTTCTTCCTTTTCCCGCATTTCCGACTTTTCTTCGTCCGTCATATGGTCGTAGCCCAAGCAGTGCATAATCCCGTGGACGGTCAAATAATGCAATTCGCGTTCGTACGAATGTCCGTACTCTTCCGCTTGCTCCCTCGCTCTGTCTTTGCAAATAACGACCGAACCTATCAACAGCCGTCCGTATTCGTCGATCGCTTCCGCGTGTTCCTTTCTCTTTAACGGCTTGCCTTTGATTGTATCCAAAGTGGGAAAGCTCAATACGTCGGTTACCCTTTCGATACCGCGCGTGCGCGCGTTCAAATCACAAATTTCCTCTGCCGATACCGATAAATATTCGATAGCCAAATCGGTATCCGACTCCACGAAATCGGTCATCGCCTCTTGCACTGCCTCTACTTCCAAGCCCTGCAATTCCTCGTCCTCACCGTAGATATAAAACCTCATTGATTTTCCCCTTTCGTACCGTTTTCCGTACGGCGGTATTTGATACTCGGGTACTTGATTCTATGATGATATACCCCCGTGAGCGCGTTGACGAGCGCGTAACGGATTTTGGTAAGATCCGCCATCGTAACGTCGCATTCGGCGAATTGTTCTAAATCCATTCTTTCCTCAATGACCGCGCGGATCGCTTTTTCCGCTTCCTCGGGCGAACGCGCGTTCACCGCACGCACCGCCGCTTCCGACGCGTCGCATATCATAATGATTGCCGCCAGCTTACTCTGCGGTTTAGGGCCCATATACGAGAAATCCTCAATGTTCAACTCGCCGTCCGTCATCTTCAACGCCTTTGCGTAGAAATACCGAATGGGCATCGTGCCGTGGTGTTCCACCGCAATATCCGCTAAAAATTCAGGCAACCGTTGCGCGCGAATAAGCGTGTACCCGTCCTTTGCGTGCGAACGGATAATGTCCGCGGACAGCTCGGGCGTGAGCTCGTCGTGCAAGTTATAATCCCCTTGGTTTTCCGTAAAATGTTCGGGATAATGCAATTTGCCCACGTCGTGGTACAACGCCGCCGCACGCGCGTAATCGACGTTTTCGCCAATCGCCGCCGCGCTCGCTTCCGCAAGCTGCGCCACCATCATCGAATGGTTATACGTCCCCGGCGCTTCCGCTTTCAGTTTTTTCAGTATCTTCGCGTCCGAGCTCGTCAGCTCCCGCAGACGGAATACCGTCAAGCAGTTGAAAATATTTTCAAAGAAAGGCAAAACGAACAGGAATAAAATCGTGGACGCTAAACCGCCGAATAAGCCGTAGCCCATTTGCGTAATGATTCTTCTAAACGCAGGCTCGTTTGCGAGCGCGCCCGTTTCGGGACTGAGCAAGCCCGTTACTTCTAAAAGGAAAATGATAATATCTATCGGCACGACGATGAGAAGTCCTATCGCCACGATACTAAACCGCGTTCTTGCCTTGCTTGCAAGGAATATCGCAATCATACCCGCCGAGAACGAGATAACGAGCGAGGAATAACATTCTTTATTCGATACGTCGGGCATTGCAAAGGTGTCGATAACGAAAATTAAGAGTGCCGCGATAATGTTCATAAATATCGCGTCCTTACGCCCGACGAGCACGCAAATGAGCAGTGCGACGAGCGCGACGGGGCGGGCGTATATCGCCAAGTTATACCCTATCAAACAAGACAGCACCAAATGCAAATCGAGCACCATAAACAAAAGCGCGATGTTCTTGCCGTTTTTTATCATTTCCCGATCTTCGAAAAAGAAGTAGAAATAAGTGATGGCAAGGAGCAGGAATATACAGAATATCGCATACAGATAATTCGCCCCCTGCGCGCTCATAAATTCGCCGAGATGGGAGAATTTATTGCTTAAAAGCAATACCCCCGCAATCAGTGAAAAAATGAGAAAATGCAACAAGAACCACAACGCGCTTTTCAGCGTGTGGTTTCTCGTCCATTCTCTGCCTAACGTTTTTTCCGTCATCTTTCGTCATTCTCCTTCCGCGTTTTTTCCGCGGTCGTTTTCTTCTTTCGTTCCGCTTCCCGCTTTTCTCCGTCCTTTTCATAAGCACGGATAATCCGCATTACCAGCGGGTGTCTTACAACGTCTTTCGCCGTCAGTCTGCAAACGCCTATCCCCTCTACGCCGTCGAGAATTTCCGTCGCGTGCACCAGCCCGCTCTCTTTCCCGTCGAGGTCTATTTGCGTGATATCCCCCGTAACCACCGTTTTACTGCCCTCGCCCATACGGGTAAGAAACATCTTCATTTGCTCGCGCGTGGTGTTTTGCGCTTCGTCCAAAATAATAAACGCATTCGAAAGCGTCCTGCCTCGCATGTATGCGAGCGGTGCGACCTCTATCGCCCCTCTTTCCATCAGTTTCCCATAGGTTTCCAAGCCGAGAAGTTCTTGCAACGCATCGTACAGCGGGCGCAAATACGGGTCTACCTTCGTTTGTAAATCCCCGGGCAAAAAGCCCAGCTTTTCTCCCGCTTCCACCGCGGGGCGGGTGAGCACGATTTTTTCTATTTGCTTGGCTTTGAACGCCGATACCGCCATACACACGGCAAGGTAAGTCTTACCCGTACCCGCGGGCCCAACCCCGAACACCACCGTATTCTTCCTGATTGCCTCGACGTACGCCTTTTGCCCGACCGTTTTGCATTTGATTTGCTTGCCCTTCGCCGTAACGGCGACCGTGCCTGACGAAAGCGACGCTATCTCGTCCTGTTTATCCTCTTTGGCAAGCTCGATACAGTACGCAATCCTGCCCTCGTCAATCTCCTCGCCCTGCGCGGCGATTTTCAACAGCGCGTTTAACGCCTTTACCCCCAACGCCACCGCTTCCGCGTTCCCTTCCAAGCGAATTTTCATTCCCTCGACGTAGGCGACCACACCGAGCGTGCGGGTAAGTATATTCAAATTTTCGTCGAACGCGCCCAACACGCGCGAAAGCCTGTCCACCGACTTCGTATCGACCGTTTCCGTTTTTCGTACGCTTTTCGTCAATGCGTTCTCTCCTTTCCCTTTTCTTACAGGTTTATCTTCTCTATCGCCGTATATTCTATCCGTAAAAAGAATACGCCGTTTCTTTCCTCTACCGTTTTCGCGGTAACCGTATCGCAGTCTGAAAGCGACAACGCCAAATACGCGCTTGCAAACGCGCTCTCCGCGCTCTCCGCTTCTATTTCCGCCTCGTACACGCACGCGATACTCGCGCGCGCGATGGGTTCAACGCATACCTGCTCCCCCTCTGCGGGAGAAAACCAACCGCCCACCAGCGTTTCGCCCGCCTGTACTTTGTCCCCCTTTTTCTTCAAGGGCGTACCGCGGAGCGCAGTAATCGCCACCACCTCGCCCGTGTGTGCCGCGACCATATCCCCGTCCGTGAATTTCTTTATCGGCGTATCGTCCAAGCGCATTTCCACCCGTACGAACAGCCCCGACTTTTTAACCGAACAAAACTCCACGCTGTCCAAGGATAACAGTTTCGAACAAACGCTGTCCGTTTCCGAGCCGTCGTACCTTTTAAACGGTTTAATGCCGTGCGCTTCCAACTGCTCGTACACTTCCCGTTTATAGACGGAAGACCCTACTATCTCCACGCCGAACACGAAGCTGTCGGCAAAGAGCGTACACGCGCAAAAGAGGAACGAGCCCGCCAAAAACCAAAGCCGTTTTTTTATAAACGCAAGCGGTTTTCCCATACCTTCCGCGCCTATGCGCCCGACGGTATACGGACTGTATCCGTTTATATTATAGCATACCTTTGGATAAATTGCAAAAACTTTTTCAATATCTTTTTTCTTTACGCTTAAAAGTATTCGGTTTTTTTGCGTTTTTTTTGCGTTATAAACGGCAATTCCCGCTCTTTTCAGCTTACACAACGCCCGTTCGGGCATAACGCCCTCGATAAACAGCCGTTCGCGTATCCATTCGACCGCCATACGCTCACGCCCCCTTTTCGGGCGTTTCCCCGCCGACGCTTACCCGCACAATCCTGCCCGCAAGCTCTAAATCGCCGTCGCAATATTTACGGATAAACAGCTCCGCGCCCTCGATAACGACGCTTTCACGGGGAAAATACAGCACGATTTTTTGCGGGGAAAAATCCCCCACCGCTTTCACGCCCTCGAAATACCCCCCGCCGCCCACGGCGACGGTGAACTTCGACAACGCCATACCTTCCGGGTTTTTGAAAATTTCCTCGTATAAGCGCATACCCTCTACCCCGTTGCTAAGTCTTTATTCAGTATATGACGGTCGGGGAAAAGATATGCTTATTCGAGAATATGCACTAGCTCGTCCTTGGTCTTTTGCGGGTCGTCCGTCTTACAGACAATCGTCAAAATATCCCCGTGGTGAAGCACCGTATCCCCGTCGGGTAAAATGATTTCTTCTCCGCGGCGGAGCTCCTTTACCCGCGTACCCGCAGGCCATAACACGTCGCGCACCTCGCGTTTATCGGCAAGCGCGCCGTGGGAAACGCTCAGCGTATACACCTCGCGCACGGCGTTTTCGTGTATACCGTTCTCCCGTTCGTACGCTTCCAACAATTCCTCGTAAATGCCTTCCGTTTTCGACATTTCCCCTATCGTATATCCGATCGACACCGCGATAATAGCGGGAAGCAACGGCGCAAAGCTGCCCGTAAATTCACAAATCATAATCACCGCCGTGAGCGGTGCGCGGACGATAGTCGTAAAGAACGCCGCCATACATATCATCACGAGAATATCGCAATATTTCGCGTTTATAATCCCAAGCTCCACCCCCAAACGGCTGAACACTCCGCCCACGCACGCACCGATTGCGATAATGGGAATGAATATTCCGCAGGGCAGTCCCGCCCCCACGTTGACCGTCGTAACGAGCGATTTCAAAAGCAACACGAACAGCAATATCCAAACGACGGATATCCCCAAATTCTCCAACACGCTCTCTACCGTCGAGCTCTCCGTTCCGCCGTGCGTACCGAGCGCCTCTATCAAGCCGTGCCCCCCACCGAGCGCACCCGTCGTCAAAAGGGAAAACGCCCCGCCCAGCATAACGGCAATCAATATCCGCACACCGTGCCGAATTTTCGGGTCTTTGAACTTAATTTTTTTGAACAGCGCGCGCATTTGGAAACAGAGCTTGTGGAAAAGCACGCCCAAGCCTCCGCACACGATACCCGCTAAAATCACCCACCAGTAAGTACTTAACGGCAATTCGTAAAAAACGTACGAATGGAAAGAGCTTTGGATTTGCATTCCGAACAAATTAAATATCGCCGAGCGGGTAAGCATACCGAAGATAACGGACGAAAACGCGCACACGAACACTTCGGGCGTGAACCGTTTATGCGCCTCTTCAAAAGCGAAAATGATACCCGTGAGCGGTGCGTTGCTCGCCACGGCAAGACCGGTACAAGCCCCGCCCGTAATTTGATACCGCTTTATCATTTCGTTGCGGTGGGTAGAGGACGCCACGCCGTCGCCCATACACGCGCCGATAAGCACGCTCGGACCTTCCGCACCGACGGAGAGCCCCATAAAGATACTCAAAAGACAAGAAGCGAACATTGCCGTTGCGTCGCGGAACCAGCGGAAGCGTATTGCCCCGCGCGTTGCGCCTTCCGCCTGCGGAATACCGCAGCCGCGCGCCACGGACGATATCTGCACCGCCACGCCGATAAGAAACGCGCCTATCGCCAAAACGACAAACAGCAAGGGAATGAACGCAGGATTCGCGCGCAAAAACGCGTACCCGTCGTAAGCAAGCTCCTCGCCTTTCGTCGCTAAAATGTTAAAGAAAGTAACGATTGCGCCTGCAAAAATGCCCGTAACCGACCCTACCGCAATCAGCTGTAAGGCATTCCTGTATACACTCGTGTTCTTTCTATTATGTTTTTTCTGTATAGTCTTTCTCATATGTAACCGTGTGTTTTATTGTTTTGAAAACGCAAGCGCAAGCAGTATTGCGTAGCAGATTCTTCGTTTTTAATTATACTGACTGTTATACAACTTCGTATAAAAACCTTTCTTTTTCAACAATTCCGCGTGATTGCCCTGTTCTACGACCTGCCCAGCTTCCATAACCAAAATGGTATCCGCGTGAACGATAGTCGAAAGTCGGTGCGCAACGATAAAGGTCGTTCTGCCTTCCATCAGCGTATCGAACGCCTCGCCGATCTTCTTTTCCGTGCGGGTGTCAATAGACGAGGTCGCTTCGTCAAGAATAAGCATCGGCGGTAACGCCAACATTACGCGCGTGATACAAAGGAGCTGTTTCTGCCCTTCGGATAAATTCCCGCCGTCCTCGGAAAGCAGGGTATCGTACCCCTGTTCCATTCGCTTGATAAACGAATGCGCCCGCGTTTTTTTCGCCGCTTCTATGATTTCCTCGTCCGTTGCGGTCGGCTTTGCCATGCGGATATTTTCCCGTACCGTGCCGCTTTTGAGCCAAGTTTCCTGCAACACCATACCGTAATTTTTCCGAAGCGAAGCGCGCGTAATTTCGCGTAAATCCCAGCCGTCTATTTTTACCGCGCCTTTATCGACGTCGTAAAACCGCATCAAAAGATTGATAAGCGTAGTTTTTCCGCTGCCCGTTCTCCCTACGATCGCCACACGCTTGCCTTGCGCTACTTCCAACGAAAGCCCCTCTATCAGCTTGCGCTCTTTCGTGTACGAAAAACTCACCTCTTCCAAACGCACTTCCCCTTGCGCACGGGACAATTCCGTATTTTCGCTATCGGGTATTTCTTCCGTTTCGTCAATGAGTTCGAAAATCCGCGCGGCGCAGGTAAACGCGCTTTTGAGCTCGGTTACCACGCCCGAAATTTCGTTGAACGGCTTGGTGTACTGATTTGCATACGATAAGAATTTCGTCAATCCGCCCACGGTAAACGCCGCGCCTGCCACGATCACGCCGTTCGCCACGTCGATCGCGCCCACGAGCGCCACCACCGCGTACACGATATTGTTGATAAACCTCGTCGAGGGGTTGGTCAGCGACGAATAGAAAGTAGCGTTGAGCGCCGCCTTTTCCAGCCTTGCGTTTATCTCGTTGAATTTTTGTTCGTTCTCGTCCTCGTGCGCGAACGCCTGCGTGGTCTTTAACCCCGCAATCGCCTCTTCGGTAAACGCCGTCTGCTCCCCGCGTACGGAAGTCTGTTCCACGAAAAACTTATGCGTATGCGTCGCCACGAACCGCGCCACGAACAGCGATACCGGCGTAAGCAACACGACGATAAGCCCGATTTTCCAGTTCGTCAAAAGCATAAACGCAATCGTGCCGAGTATCGTCAGCACACCCGTGAAAAATTGCGTAAAGCCCATCAATAACCCATCGGAAAACTGGTCGGCGTCGGCTATCACTCGGCTGACCGTATCCCCGTGCGAATGGGTATCGATATATTTCAAAGGCAGTTTCCCAAGCTTTGCAAAGGCGTCCTTTCTTAAATCGCGCACCACGTTACACGAAATGCGGTTATTACAAAGTCCCGCAAGCCATTGCGACAGCGCGGCAACGCACACCGCCACCGCCGTTTGGATAAACACGCTTTTAAGCGCGGGGAAATCCACTCTACCCGCTTCGATTATACAGTCGATAGCGTTCCCGAAGAATACGGGCACGCAAAGAGTCGCCGCCACGGAAAGCAACGCAAACAGCAAAGACCCGACGAGGGAAACGGGGTATCTGCCTACGTAGCGCAAAACCCGTTTCAATACGCCGCCTTTTTTCGGAAGAGTACGATTTTTCATACCGCGTTACCCCCTTCCGCTTCGTATTGCGAAAAATAAATTTCGCGGTAGACCTCGCACGAGCGCATAAGCTCGTCGTGCGTGCCTATGCCCACCGCCTCGCCGTCGTCGAGCACGATAATTTTATCCGCGTTCATAACGGACGAAGCGCGCTGCGACACGATAAAGGTGGTAAATTCCAAGCCCCTTATCGCCTTGCGAAGCTCCGCGTCCGTCGCGTAATCGAGCGCGGACGACGAGTCGTCCAAAATCAAAATTTCAGGCTTGCGCACTAACGCGCGGGCAATCGTCAGGCGTTGCTTTTGCCCGCCCGAAAAATTCTTACCGCCCTGCTCCACGCGAATATCCAAACCGCCCTTTTCTTTGACAAATTCTTCCGCGCGCGCAATTTCAAGCGCGCGCCAAAGCTCCGCGTCCGTCGCGTCCGCCTTGCCCCAAAGCAGGTTTTCGCGGAGCGTGCCTTTAAATAACACCGCCTTTTGCGGTACCACGCCGATATTTTCCCGAAGCCGCGTTTGCAGACTCTTGTCCCGCACGCTCTTTCCGTCCACGCGCACCTCGCCCGCCGTCGTATCGTAGAAGTGCGGAATGAGATTGACAAGCGTGGTTTTTCCGCTCCCCGTACCGCCGATAACGCCTACGGTTTCCCCGCGGTCCACCGTAAAGGAAATATTTTCCAAAGCCGCGTCCGCGCCGTCCAAATACCGCATCGTTACCTTGTCAAATTCAATAAACGCACAATCGGTTTTTTCTTCCGTTTCCTCTTCCACAATCAACGACGGTTCCGATTCGAGCACGGCAGAAATACGCCCCCCGCACGCCGCCGCTTTGGTAACGGTAACGATTAAGTTCGCAAGCTTGATAAGCTCAATCAATATCTGCCCCATTAGGTTATATAAGGCAATCACACTGCCTTGGGAAAGTCCGCCCATATCCACGCGAACCGCGCCCGTCCAAATGAGTGCAATAATCGCAAAATTGACGAGGATATAAGTAAGCGGGTTCGTAATCGCGGCGATACCGCCGACGAATTTTCTGCCTTTATTGAGCGTTTCGTTGCGTTCGTCGAACAGCCGTTTTTCCTCTTCCTCACGGCAGAACGCTCTAATCACGCGCGCACCCGTGAGATTTTCGCGAGTGGAAAGAAGCACCTTATCCAGCTTCCCTTGCGTTTTCTTATACAGGGGCATACAGATAAACATAACCGCATACACCACTACTGCCAGCACGGCAATCGTGATTGCAAATACACCGATAGAAGCGGGATCGATAAAATACGCCGTCAGCATTGCGCCGAACACGATAAACGGCGAGCGCAAGAAAAGCCGCAACGCAAGGTTCACGCCCGATTGAAATCTATCCACGTCGCTCGTCATACGCGTGAGCATCGTGGACGCACCCATTCTATCGATATCCTTATAACTGAGCGACTGTATCTTTTTGAACAGGTCGCGGCGAATATCCGCCGCCACGCCCGTGGCGGTACGCGCCGCGAAATATTGCGCGATAACGGAAAACAACAGTCCGAACAAACCGAACCCCGCAAGCAGTATACACATTTTGACGATATAAGAAATATCGGCGTCGGGATACCCGCCGTCCACAAACGCGCCCAGCCCTTTATCCACAATGAGCCCGACCACGAAAGGCACCAACAGCTCGAAGGTCGCTTCCAACAATTTAAAGAAAGGACCGAGCAAGCTTTGCCATTTATACCGTTTAAAGTAGGAAAAAAGTCTTTTCATATCTTTCTTATTATACCATTTCCCAACGCGAAACGCAACAAATTTTACTTCCTTATAAAATAAAGGGAGCGAAGTTTTTACCCTCGCTCCCGTAATTTTTTAAATTTTTCGTTATGCTTCCGTATTTTCCGCCGTTTCGCTCGGCAACAGCAGACATTCGTACAGCTCTTTATAGTTGCGAATTTCTATCAGCCGTTCCCCCTCTTCCGTCGAGGAAAGCCGTTCGTTGTTCGCCCGTAAACGCAACACGTTGATAAGCTTATTCGACGCAAGAATAAACGCGATAAAGCAGACGAAGAATATCCCCCCGCAAACCGCCGTCGGCAAAATATAAGTGTTTTTGCTCGTCGTAAAGTTTTTCAGCCCGAACACGATCGTCAGCACCAACAGCACCGCCGTCGGCACGGCAAGCGCGGTAAAAGTAATCGCCGCTTTTTTCAACCGCTCGGAAATGATAGCTCTGCGCCGTTCCTGTTTTCCCTCGACCTCTTCCGCAAGCGGTTTTTCTTCCGCTTCCAGCTCGCGTACCCGATTTTGGAATACCGATTGAAAGTCCGCTTTTATTCTATCCACCGCGTCCACGCCAAGGTCGTATTCCAAGCTTTCTATTCCCGCGTCCGCGTATTCGGAAATGAGCGCGTCGGGGTCGGCGAAATCGGCGGTCTTTGCCCGCCAGTAACCCACGGACGCGTCCGTCGCCTCGTCGTTCAGCTTCAACGCCCGTTCGTATTTCAGCTCCGCCGCCTTAAAACTGCCCAAAGCAAGGAGCTGTTCCCCTTCCTTGCAAGCCTGCTCGTAATCGGCTTTGCGCCGCGCCGCCGCTTCTTCCTTTTCACGACGCACCCGCGCGGCTTCCTCGGGCGATAATCCCACGAGGTCCTCGTCGTCCTCGTCGGTATCGAGCATCGGAAATTCAAATGCGATTTCGTCTTCCGAGATTGCTTCCGCTTCGTCCGTTTCGCCGTTTTCAGCGAGCTCGTCCGTCACGTCCACGTAACCGTCCTCGGTCTTTTTCAGGCGTATACCTCTGCCGTATTCGTCGTCGATAATTCTTTCTTCCATCTCATCTTCTCCGTTTTTCTTAATTTTTTTCTATCTCCTCATTCGATAACACGAACGGATTACGCCAACGCTTTTTGCGGTTTTCCGCTTCGGGAATCACCGTCGAAGTTACGATCGTACGGAACTTTCCCTTGTATCGGCTCTGCGCCCACTCGCACAGCTCTTTCGTTTCAAACAACGCGAACACACAGCTTCCCGAACCCGTCATACTCGCCGCAATAGGCGAAAAGGATTGCGCTTCCTCTTTCGCCGTCAGCACCTCGCTATTGAGGTGTAACGCGGGCACGAAAAGGTCGTTCGTTACATACCTGCCCGCCCCGTTTATATCGTTTTGCTCCAACGCTTTCATACACGCTTCCGTCTGATTTTCCCGCCATTCGAGCGTCCTTGGAAGCTCGTCGTACTTTTTATAGCACGCCACGGTGGACACGTCTGACCTTGGGCAAAATAATAATAAATGCAATTTTTTCGTAATGCCCGTGGGGGTAAGCTTTTCCCCGCGCCCACGCATACGCACGAATCCGCCTTTGCGCATATATTTGGTATCGCTCCCAAGCGAATCGGCAATCTCGTCCAAGCCGTTTTCGTCCTCTACGCTATACAGCTTTGCCATGCCGTTGAGCACGCCCGCCACGTCAGCGGACGAACCGCCAAGCCCCGCGCCCATCGGGATATTTTTATACACGGTAATATCCGCGCCGTTCGTTTGGAATTTCGCCGAAAACGCTTCCGCGGCTTTGAGCGCGTTATTCTTTTCGGGCGGGATAATTTCACTCCCCATACCGTGCATTGTAACGGACGAAAGCTTGTCCTTCCGTTTCTTTAAAATAATCAAATCGAAAATATCGACGCTCGCCGCCAGCGAATCGAGCATATGAAAACCGCCCTCTATCCCCGTAATTTCCAAGGTCAGATTGACTTTTGCGTACGCTTTTATTTTTACCGTATTCATACCCGTCGCTTCTTTGGTTTCTTATTCCAACGGCGGGGCGGTTGCCCCGCCGTTGTCAATTCTTCTTTTATTGTACCATATTTTTCCCGAAATTTCAATATTTTAACGGGATTTTTTTATGAAATTTACTTGATTTGCCGATAAACGAATATCCGTTCCCCCTCGCGCACGGGAAATTCCAGCTCGGGATTGCTCTTTTTCAGTTCCTCGGGATCGCGCGAAAGCCGTTTCGCCACCTCCCAAAGCTCCTCGCCCGCACGGGGCAAATACACCGACACCGCCGCGTCGCTCTCTTCCCGCTTCTCGCCTTCTATAACCTCACCGATATACGCCCATTCGGTCTTTTCATACGAGCGCAAGCACACCTTGACCGTCGCCTCCGCTTCCGTTTCCCCGTCCTTCTTTCTTCTGATATTCAGTCCGCAAACCAAACAGTCCGCTTCCCATTCTTCGCCGTCGCCGTCCACAGGGAATACGAACGGCAAGGAAAGCCGACTCGCCCGTCTGCCCCCGTCCGCGCCTTTGAGTAACACTTCCGCGCTGACGAGCCCCTCGGCTTCATACCCGTGCTCGCCCTTTTTTATCGTAATTTCCGCTTTCGGAAGCACCGCCGTTTCCAACGCGTAATCCCCCTCTACCGCGGGCGAAAGCGCGGCGATACCGCTGACCCGTTCCACCTTTCTCGTATGGTTCGTCAAATACCTGCCCCCGTCTTTTTTCTCCGAAACGGCAATTTCCACAGCAGGCGAGAAAGCGTCGCAAGCCACTTCTATTTCTTCCTTGCCCGAGATAAAGCAATCGGCGGAAAGACAATACGAAAACAGCATTTTACACTTGCCCTTTTCCTCGTCTACGCTTGCGTTAAGCGTCGCGGATTTCACGAACGCCCGCGCGCTTGCTTTCACATTCCCAAACGCTTCCTCGCAAGGAATTTGCATTGTGAACGGAATAATGCGTTCATACGAACACAGCGTTTCATCACTGTTCAAAACGCACACGTTTAAAGTGATTTCGCCCTCTAAATCGAGCTGACCCGCGCTGACGCGGCACGCCGTTACGACAGCGGTTTCCCCGTGCAAAAGCACGTCGCCCACGTAATCGGTATCGAATTCGTCTTCCGCTTCCGTTTCCCCCGAAACGCAAATCGTTTTACTGAGCGCCGTCGGCTGTTTTTTTACGATAAGCCCCTCGCCCGCAATCAGATATTCCAGCTGTTTCCCGCCGTACACGTTCGATTCCGCGCCGACGATAACGGAAATATACAGCCCTGAGCCCTCGCGCCGATGAGAAATATTGTCGATAGTAAAGGCGGTTTTTGCAAAGCAAGCAGGGGTTACGAGCGCCCCCTCTGCCTTATGGTAAAACTCCGCGCCCCGTTCCGCGCGGCAAATCCGCCGTTCGAGATCCTCGTAAACGATACAAAGAAGCAGCTTCCCCCCGTACCGCACCTCGCCGTCCGCACAGACGCACTCTGCGGGCACTGCCTTTGCCTGTACGGCGAGAATACTGCCGATTTCACTCCCGGGCAGTCGGCATTCTACGATAGACTGACTTTGCAAGCGGGCGATTTCGCCCGTGTAACGATAGGTTTCATATTGCGGTTTTATCATTTCTTACACTCCCTTTTGCGTTTTTATTGCCTATCTATCGTATGCGTTTTCGGTTGCGGATAGAACCGCGCCAGCCAAAGCAAAAAAGATTTTTTTGGGAAAATTTGGCGTTTTCGGCATAAAAAGGCGGGAAAAGGCGCATACTTTGAGTATGATAAAGCCAAGTAAAAGCATTTCCGAGGTCAAACGAATGGTAAAAGACTGCTCGGCGCAGCGAGTCGCCGTGCACGTAAATTTAGGCAGGAATAAGAGCGTGCGTTATTCGGGGGTATTGTCGGGAATATATCCCGCCCTTTTCACGGTAAAACCCGACGACGAGGACTTCCTCGGCAAAACGGCGTATTCGTATTCAGACGTGCTTTGCGGAAACGTAAAGATAAAACGCATTTAAACGAAAAAAGGAAGTCGCAAGACTTCCTTTTTTCGTTGATTGATTTCTTATTGAGGCAGTACCGTTTTCAAAAATCTGCCCGTGTGGCTGGTCGGGTGGGTTGCGACTTCCTCGGGCGTTCCCTCGCAAACGATTTCCCCGCCGCCGTTTCCGCCTTCGGGACCTAAATCTATAATATAATCCGCCGTTTTGATTACGTCTAAATTATGTTCGATAACCAGTACCGTGTTCCCGCCCTCGCGTAACTTCAAAAGTATCTTTATCAGCTTATCCACGTCGTAGCTGTGCAAGCCCGTCGTCGGCTCGTCGAGGATATAAAAGGTCTTGCCCGTCGAACGCTTGGAAAGCTCGGTAGCAAGCTTCACACGCTGTGCCTCGCCCCCCGAAAGCGTCGTGGAGCTCTGCCCCAACTTAATATACCCAAGCCCCACGTCGTTGAGGGTTTTTATTTTATTGTAGATATTCGGTATCGGCTGGAAAAATTCGCAGGCTTCCTCGACCGTCATATCCAACACGTCGGCGATACTCTTGCCCTTATAGCGCACTTCCAGCGTTTCGCGGTTGTAACGCTTGCCCCCGCACACCTCGCACGGCACGAAAATATCGGGCAGGAAGTGCATTTCTATCTTTATTATACCGTCGCCGAAACAGTGCTCGCACCTGCCCCCCGAAATATTGAACGAAAACCGCCCCGCTTTATACCCACGCTCTTTCGCGTCGGGCGTCATTGAAAACAAATCTCTTATCGCGTTAAACACACCCGTATACGTTGCGGGATTACTCCTCGGCGTTCTGCCTATCGGCGATTGATCGATCGCAATCACTTTATCGAACTGCTCGACGCCTTCCATTTTCTCGTATTTCCCAAGCGCGTGCTTCGCGCCGTTGAGCTCGTTCGCCAAGGTCGGATAGATAATTTCGTTGACAAGACTCGATTTGCCGCTTCCTGAAACGCCCGTAACCGCCGTGATCAGCCCCACGGGAATTTTCACTTCCACGCCTTTTAAATTATTCTGTTTGCACCCGCTTACTTTCAGCCACTTCCCGTTCGGCTTCGCGCGCACCGCGGGCACTTCTATCTTTCTTCTGCCCGCCAAATAATCGCCCGTAATCGAGCGGGGCTCGTTTTGTATTTCTTCGGGCGTTCCGCACGCTACTACCTCACCGCCGTGTACGCCTGCTTTCGGACCGATATCCACGATATAATCCGCCGAACGCATCGTGTCCTCGTCGTGTTCTACGACGATAAGCGTATTCCCCAAATCCCGTAAGCCTTTCAAGGAATTGAGCAATTTCTCGTTGTCCCGTTGGTGCAGACCGATACTCGGCTCGTCCAAAATATACAACACGCCCGTGAGCGCACTGCCGATTTGCGTGGCGAGCCGTATACGCTGGCTCTCCCCGCCCGAAAGGGTTACCGCCGTCCGCGTGAGCGTGAGATAATTCAAGCCCACGTTCCGCAAAAATCCCAAACGGTTATTGATTTCTTTGATAATCGCGTCCGCAATGAGGTGCTCGGTAGGCGTGAGCGTTTCTTTCAAATCGTCCATAAAAACGCAAAGCTTATCGACGGACAGCTCGCACACTTCCCAAATATTCTTGCCCCCCACGCGCACGGCGAGCGCTTCCTTTTTCAACCGCTTGCCGTTACACATATCACAAGGCGCGTTGCGCATCAAACGCTCGATATCCGCTTTCACACCGTCGGAAGTAGAATTCGCATAACGGCGTTGGAGATTATTCACGTACCCTTCCCAAGTCTTTTTAAAGCTTCCTGAAAACGAACGGGTATGGTACGCCATATCCACGCGTTCGTCGCTGCCGTACATCAGAATATCGTATACCTCTTTCGACAAGTCCTTTACGGGCACGTCCAACGAAAAATCAAACGCTTTGGCGAGCGCGGAAAGCTCCATAAGCGCCATAGAATTCGAACCCAAATTCCAGCCCGTTACCCTCATTGCGCCCTCGCGCAAGGTCTTGTTTTTATCGGGGCAAACCAAATCGGGATCGACGAACTGCTTAAAGCCCAAACCCGAACAAGTCGGACACGCTCCGTAAACGGTATTGAACGAGAACATTCTCGGTTCTATCTCTTCAATGGAAATTCCGCAATCGGGGCAGGCGTAATTGACCGAATACAGCTCCTCGTTCCCCTCGCAGTCGATAACGACCAAGCCGTCCGCAAGCTTCAACGCCGTTTCCAAGCTGTCCGTCAAACGCTTTTGCACGGTGGGTTTTATGATAAGCCTGTCCACCACGACGGAAATGTTATGCTTGATATTCTTTTCCAGCCTGATTTCTTCCTGTAAATCGTACACGATACCGTCGATTTTCACTCTGCCGAACCCGCTCTTTTTAAAGCCCGCAAGCTCTTTGACGTACTCGCCTTTTCTCCCGCGCACTACGGGTGCGTTGACGAGGATTTTACTCCCCTCGGGCAGAGCTATAACTCTATCGCAAATTTCGTCCACCGTTTGACGGCGGATCGCCCGACCGCATTTCGGACAGTGGGGGACGCCGATACGCGCAAACAGCAAACGGAAATAGTCGTAAATTTCCGTTACCGTACCCACCGTCGAACGGGGGTTGCGCGAGGTGGTTTTTTGGTCTATGGAAATAGCGGGCGAAAGCCCGTCGATACTCTCGACGTCAGGCTTTTCCATTTGCCCCAAAAACTGCCGCGCGTACGAGGACAGACTTTCCACGTACCGTCTTTGCCCCTCGGCGAAAATGGTATCGAACGCGAGCGTGGATTTCCCGCTCCCCGAAAGCCCCGTAAACACCGTCAGTTTATTACGGGGAATGGTCACGTCGATATTTTTTAAATTGTTTTCTTTTGCCCCTTTGATTACGATTTCTTCTTGCATAGTTACACCTTTTTCCTGTTAAAGGTCAAGGGACACTGTCCCTTGCAGATTGTAAAGGCAAAGCGCCTTCTATTAAGCAACGCAAGTGTTGCCGTCTACTTCCCCGCTTTCCTCAACCGCATTTTCAGTTCCGCGATTTTTTCCCGAATCTCTATTGCCCGTTCAAAGTCGAGCTGCCCGCTCGCCACCTTCATCAACGCTTTCAGCTTCTCTATCTCGTCGGGAATTTCCTGCATCTTAATATCGTCGTCCGTCTTTTTCTTCGTGATATTCAAGGTCGATTTCACTTCCTTGATAATCGTTTTCGGCACGATACCGTGCGCTTTGTTATACTCGTCCTGTGCCTTTCTTCGGCGGTTGGTTTCCCCGATCGCCCGCTTCATACTGTCCGTTATCGTATCGGCGTACATAATTACCCGCCCCTCGCTGTTTCGAGCCGCACGCCCGATCGTCTGTATCAGCGAAGTGTCGCTCCGTAAAAAGCCCTCTTTGTCCGCGTCGAGTATCGCGACCAGCTTTACCTCGGGCAAGTCCAGCCCCTCACGCAATAAATTGATACCGCACAAAACGTCGAACTCGCCCAAGCGCAGTCCGTTCACAATATCAATACGCTCCAAGGTATCAATATCGCTGTGCATATATTTGACCTTGACGGAATGTTCCTTTAAATAGTCGGTCAGCTCTTCCGCCATTTTCTTGGTAAGCGTGGTAATCAAAACCCTGCCCCCGTCGTTTACCGCCGTATGAATCTCCGAAAGCAGGTCGTCTATCTGCCCGCGCGTTGGCTTTACCGTGATTTCAGGGTCAAGCAAACCCGTCGGGCGAATGATTTGCTCCACCGTCTGCCCCGCCTGTTCCAGCTCGTACTGCGCGGGCGTCGCCGACACGAACACCACCTGCGGAATCCGTGCGTCAAATTCGGGGAAAGTGAGCGGTCTGTTATCGTACGCCGCCTGCATACGGAAACCGTATTCGACGAGATTTTTCTTCCGCGACAGGTCGCCATGGTACATCGCGCGTATCTGCGGTACGGTCATATGGCTCTCGTCAATAAACACCAAAAACTCCCCCGAAGGGAAATAATCGAGCAAAGTAAAGGACGGGTCGCCCGGTTTCCGTCCGTCGAAATACCGACTGTAATTTTCAATACCGCTGCAATAGCCTATCTCGCGCAGCATTTCCAAATCGTGCTCGGTGCGTTGCTTTAAACGCTGCGCCTCTAAAATTTTACCCGCGTCCTCAAACGCCCGCACCTCGCCCTGTAAATCTTCTTCAATCATCGACAGCGCGGTTTTCAGCTTCTCCGTGCCTACGGCGTATTGACTTGCAGGGAAAATCGCCACGTGCGAAAGCTCGTTGAGCTTCTTGCCCGTCAACGCTTCCACCTCGTAAATCTTCTCTATCTCGTCCCCGAAAAACTCCAACCGTATCGCCACTTCCGAATTAGACGCAGGGAAAATTTCCAGCGCGTCCCCGCGTACACGAAAAGTCGAACGCTTAAAATCAACGTCGTTTCTCGCGTACTGTAATTCTATCAATTTCCGAATGAGCGCGTTGCGCTCCCATTCCATATTCGGGCGCAAGGATATGGACAAGCGGAAATATTCCTCGGGCGCGCCGAGCCCGTAAATACAGGACACGGAAGCGACCACGATAACGTCCTTGCGCTCCATGAGCGCACCTGTCGCACTGTTGCGGAGCTTGTCTATTTCGTCGTTCATACTCAAATCTTTTTCGATATAAGTATCCGTCGAGGGAATATAGCTTTCGGGCTGATAATAATCGTAATAGGAAACGAAATACTCCACGCGGTTTTCGGGGAAAAATTCGCGAAACTCGTTACAAAGCTGCGCCGCAAGCGTTTTGTTGTGCGCAATTACGAGCGTCGGGCGGTTGATATTTTTAATGACGTTCGCCATCGTAAAAGTCTTACCGCTGCCGGTTACCCCGACCAGCACCTGCGCGCGCATTCCGTCCAAAACGCCTTCCGTTAATTTTTCGATCGCCTGCGGTTGATCCCCCGTAGGCGCATACGCCGAATGTAACTTAAATTCCATACCCTTTTTCCCGTCTAAACATTTGTTTATAGTATACCACTTTTTCTCTTAAATGTAAAGTATTTTAAAAGATAGACTTTAATATTACACCCACGAGAAAGGCAATTACCGCCGAGGCAATCGCCCAGCCGAGCTTTAACACGAGGTCGCGCTTTTGTTGCAGGGTATACCGTTGAAAGGCGTATCCGCTCGCGTGCAAAGAAATCACGTACATTTTTTCGCCCTTGCGCTCGGACGATAACAACTGAAAATAATCGTCGAGCGCAAGCTCGCCCAAAATTTTTTCCACCTGTTCTTCCGTGTATTTCTTTTTCGACGGTAACAGCGATAAAAGCTCGGCGGGCGAAATCAGACACACGCCCCCGTTACGGCAGAGCGTGTATACCGCGTTCATTACCTCGCTTTCCCTCTTGCTTAACATCGTTTTTCTCCTTTCATCGCGTACCTGCCCCCGCCGTTTGCGCATTTTTCCTATATTAGTATTCTCCGTTTTTGATAGCTTCATTCGTGGAAAAATACGGACGCACAGCAAAACGGAAGTACATTTTTTCGGTTTTTGTACTTTCCGCCAAGCTTTTCCCTTTCGAACGCTATCTTTTTTTCAAAATATATGTTATAATATATATATAGATTGATTATAAGGAGCACTTTATGCCCGCACTGTACGCGCACCTGCGCTTTGGCGAAGAAACCGCAAAGCTATTACCCGCCGAGCTTTTATCGCTCACGGAAAAATATCCCGAAGCGTTCGCCTTGGGCACGCAGGGCCCCGATATCCTCTTTTATCATCACCCGATGAAAAAGAACGAAATTAAAAAATACGGCACGCAGCTCCACGCAAAAACCGCGTTCGAGGTTTTCTTAAAAGCGGGCGAACACCGCACGGACGAGCCCTCGGCATACAACGCGTACCTTTGCGGATTTTTATGCCATTTCACTCTCGATTTATTCTGTCATCCTTATATCGACCAAACAATGAACGACAAGGTAACCCACGGCAAGATAGAATCGGAATTTGATAAATACTTACTCCGCAAGGACGGAAAACCCATTCGCGGATATAACACCGCTACGCCGATCGCGGATAGAAACGGCACGAAAGAAGCGGCGGCTTTGCTTTTGAGCGTCCCCCAAGAGAATATCGCCGTTGCTATCAAAACGATGCGTAAAATCAACGGCTGGTTTTCAAAAAAAAGCGAACTATTCCATAGCATCGCCCACGCGTTTTTAAAGCTTGCGAAAATGGAACGCAAATTCGGGGATATGTTCCTGCATAAAAAGGACGACCCCTTATGCGTAACGCCAAACAAGGTGTTGCAAGAAAAATTTGCCGAGGCTTTGCCCGTGGCAAGCGCAATTATATCGGCGTATTTTGATAAAGGGCTCGACGGAAACGATCCGCTTTTCGATAAATATTTCCGCTACGATTTCAGTGGCAATTTACACACGGAGGAACTCTGATATGGAAAAATTAAAACAGGCACGTTTTACCAAGAAAGAAAAGAGCTGGATACTCTACGACGTAGCGAACTCCGCCTACGTAATGCTGGCAACGGCGCTTTTGTCCTTGTATTTTAAATACCTTTCGCCGTCGGACAACCTTTCGTCCGTTTGGGGCTTTACCAACGTCATTGTTACGGTGATTGCGGTATTCCTTTGCCCTATACTCGGTACGTATGCCGATTTCAGTAAAAAGAAAACCGTCTTTATGACCTTTGCCTTAATCGGCATTATCAGTTGCGGCGCACTTTCCCTCTTTTCGTTTATTTCTAAATTCACGATTGCGGGTATCCTGTTCTTGATTATGTATATTATTACGGAAGTGGGCTTTGCTTCGGCAAACGTCTTTTACGATTCGATGCTCAACGATATCACCACGGACGAGAATATGCATAAAGTTTCGGCAAACGGCTTTGCTTGGGGTTATATTTGCAGCTGTATTCCCTTTGCTTTTTGCTTGATCGCGTACGTGCTCGGCACGATGGTACCTGGCTTGGAATGGTTTGAAGGTTACGCTTTCTCAATCGGTTGCTTAATTACGGCAGTATGGTGGCTGTTCTTTACCCTGCCCCTGCTCAAAAACTACGAACAGAAAAACTTTATGCCCCGTCCCGACAAACCCATTCGGGAAACTTTTAAACGGCTCGGCTCTATTTTCGCAGAATTTAAGAAGAATAAAAAAGCACTCGTTTTCCTTGTTGCGTTCTTCTTCTATATCGACGGCGTACATACCATTATTAAAATGGCAACCGCGCTCGGCACGGACTTGGGCTTTGACCAAGTAAAGTTGGTTATTATGCTGTTTGCAACGCAGTTCGTTGCATTCCCTTGCGCGCTTGTTTTTGGTAAGCTCGCTTCCAAAGTGCCTTGCGAAAAACTGCTTCTCGTTGCCATTTCGGCATACACCGCTATCGGTGTGTTTACCGTATTTTTAAGACAAGAATGGCAGTGTTGGATTCTCGTTATCTCGGTGGGTATGTTCCAAGGCGGCGTACAAGCCATGTCCCGTTCCTACTTCACCAAGCTTATCCCTGCGGATAAAACGGGAGAATTCTTTGGTATTTACGACATCTTCGGCAAAAGTGCCGCTATCCTCGGTCTTGGCTTGACCAGCCTTTTGGGGCTGTTCTATCCCCTCTCCGACGCGACTTGGATAAACGTCAGCCTTATGCCTTTGCCGATATTATTCGCTATCGGTTTGGTATTATTTCTCGTATCCATGAAAATCCCCGCAAACACGGAAAACAAAGAATAAAAACTTTAAGAGTAAATATCCCCCACTAGAAGTGGGGGCTTTATTTTGCGCACTAAAGTGCGTGAATACCGGCACGGCACCCCAGTGCCACGCTAACTCGCCTACCGCATACAAGCAAGCCGTGATTTACTTTTTCTTTTTATCTTTCTT
>JAZNDR010000012.1:0-2991 GCA_045588185.1 Candidatus Scatosoma sp.
TATTCCCTATCGTTTCCACGCTTGCGGGAATTTCGATTTCCGTCAAAGCCGTACAACCCTTAAACGCACCTTCTCCTATCGTTTTCACGTATTGCATATCTATTTCTTTCAACGAAGAACAGCCGCTAAAAGTAGCGTCTTCTATCGTTTCTATGCTTTGAAGATCAATCTCTTCCAACGAAGTACAACCGCTAAACGCATAGTCGCCTATCGTCTTTATGCTTTCGGGCAAAGAAACCTCTTCTAATTTCGGGCAATCCTTAAACATACCTGCGACAATGCTTTCTACTCCCTCTTTTATCGTAACCTTTTTGAGATTAGGAAACCCGGAAAAAGGACCGTATGACACGCTATTGCTCGTATTATACACGGTATCTTTTCCCTCTAAGGTAACGCTTTCCAAGTTTTTACCGCTAAACGCAATGAGCCCCACCGTTTCTACCGTTTCGGGAATTACAAGCGTTTTCAACGCATTACAACCGCTAAACGCAGATTGTCCGATACTCTTTACGCTTGCGGGAAATTCGATTGCCTCCAACGCCTCGCAACCCAAAAATGCGGCATCCTCTATCGTTGCTACGCTATCGCCCAGCGTAACTTTTTCTACTTCGCAAGAATTAAAAGCGGAATCGCCGATAATTTCTACGTTATCCCCTATCGTGATTTCCGTAATCTGCGTAGAATGGAAGCCGTGTCTTCTAATTTCCTTTACGGGCTTACCCTCGTATTCATCGGGAATCACGATTGCGCCCGTAATCGTTTCCGTCGTATCCGCCGCCGCTACGATATAATATTCGCCGTCGTCGCTCAGCGTATACGCAAGCCCATTTTTTCCGCACGAGCATACGCCGTTTTCGTAGGTATGTACGGTATGTTCTTCGCTCGAAGAATCGTCCCCGCCACCACCGCAGGCAACAAGACCAAGCGTTGTAAAGCTTACGCAAAGCGCAAGCAACCCCAAAGTTAAATGTTTCCTTTTCATTTTAATCCTCCGTTTCACGGCTGTCCGCCGAAATCATTTTTATTATATACCACTTTTTGGTGTTTGTCAAGCGAAAAAAAGCGCCCGAACGGATAGGATAACCGTTCGGGCGCTTCCATATACTATTTAAAACATTTCCACGTACGCGTCGCGTTCTGCGCCGACGGATACGTATTTGATTTTGCAGGCGCAAGCCTTTTCGATATATTCGATATACGCAAGCGCTTCCTTGGGTAGATCTTCCTTTTTACGGCATTTCGAAATGTCGCAATTCCAGCCCTTGACTTTCTCAAACACGGGTTTGCAATCGTCCAAAACGTCGATGAACGGGAATTCGTGGATTACCTTGCCGTTCAGCTCGTACGCTACGCAAACCTCGATTTCTTCATAGCCCGAAAGCACGTCCATTTTGGTAAGCGCGATTTCTTTTGCACCCTGACAGCGGATACCGTAACGGGACGCAACTACGTCGAAAGGACCTACTCTTCTGGGTCTGCCCGTTGCCGCGCCGTATTCTCCGCCGAGGTCGCGAAGCTTTTTCGCTTCTTCTCCGAAATATTCCGCCGTGAAGGGCCCCTCGCCCACGCAGGTAGAATACGCTTTCATGATACCGATAGAGTTATCGAGCTGTAACTGCGGTACGCCTGCACCGATGGGCGCGTACGCCGCGATCGTCGAGGAGGACGAGGTGTAGGGGTGGATACCGAAGTCGATATCGCGCATTGCGCCAAGCTGTGCTTCAAACATAATATTCTTGCCCTCGGCGTTGGCTTTGGTGAGATATTCGCCCACGTCGCAAACGAAGGGTGCAAGCTTCTTGCCGTATTCTTCGAAATATGCGATAATATCTTCCGTTTTTACTTCTTCCGCTTTATAACCGCCGACAACGGTGAGGTTTTTCCATTCCACGATATCCGCTACGCGCGCATACAGCTTTTCGGTGTTGAGAAGCTCGCCCATACGGAACGCCTTTTTATAATATTTATCCGCGTAAACGGGTGCGATACCGCGGCGGGTAGAACCGAATTTTTTACCTGCCAATCTGTCCTCTTCCAAGCAATCCTGTAACACGTTATACGGCATCGTGATAACGGCGCGGTCGGAAATTTTCAAGTTTTCGGGGGTAATTTTGATACCCGCTTCCTGCAACTTCGCCATTTCGCCGCAAAGGTGTTTAATGTCGATAACCATACCGTTACCCATAACGTTTACGACGTCCTCGCGCAAAATGCCCGAGGGAAGAAGGTTTAAAATGAATTTACCGCGTTCGTTGATAACGGTGTGACCGGCGTTGTTACCGCCCTGATAACGGCATACCACCTCGAAGTTTTGCGAAAGCAAGTCAACCATTCTGCCTTTGCCTTCGTCGCCCCAGTTGATACCGCAAATAGATGTGAGCATATTTCCATTCTCCTTTGATTTTTTCCAAATTCAATAGCTTCCAAAACCGCAAAAAGACCGACGTTACGGATTTTTTGTTCACCGTCAACGCCCTGCCTTATATGGAAAGCTATTACATTATAGACTATTTTTTTTCGCTTGTCAAGCCGAAATCCTGCCCGCCGTCAATTTTATCAAAATTATATTATAAGGAATCTTTTTTCTTTTTTCGTGAAAAACCGACAAAAAAATCAAAAAAAATTTTACTGCCCTATTGACAAATAACGGAAAAAGCGGTATTATAATATAGAATAAAGATTTATGATAAGGAGGTAACCGTATGTATTGCAGAGAATGCGGTCAAAAGCTTTCGCTCCGTTTTTGCGAAAACGAGGGGTTGATACCCTATTGCGACAAATGCGAGGCGTATATGTTCCCGCAGTTTTCCGTGGCGGTTTCGATGGTCGTTACCAACCGCGCGCAAGATAAAATCTTACTTGCCAAGCACGTGGAGGACGACGATTTCATTCTGTTCGCGGGATATATCAAAAAGGGCGAAAACGCCGAAAAGACCATTCCCAGAGAAATCAAGGAAGAACTTGGATTAGAGGTCGTGAAAACGAAGTTTA
>JAZNDR010000013.1:0-1819 GCA_045588185.1 Candidatus Scatosoma sp.
ATACGCGTGGAGTAAAAACGATTGCATTCGGTTGCAATTCGCTTTTAGAGGGGACTTTTCCCGAAACGCACTTTTACGATAAACAAGTGGAAACGCCTTCAAATAGAGAGCTTGACTGTATGAGTGATTTGAGCTGGACGGAAGAGAAAAAAATTCTTTTGCGTACGTACATAACAGACGTCAACTTTGGTAGTTGTTTTATAACATTTGGGTTTAAAGGCGAGGAAGTTGGCGTGATGATGAATCAACGCGGCGAGTTCTTTTTGCGAGATTATGCAGGCTTTGCCGGCGGTGTGGTAATTAAAAATGAAAATATATAACGTAAATAAATTTGGTGCGATAGCCGATGAAAAAACTTTAAACACAAAAGCGGTGCAAAAAGCTGTTGATGAATGTAATGTAAACGGCGGCGGTATTGTGAAATTTGATAGGGGCAGGTACGTGTTGAGTACCGTTTTTCTTCGCTCTAACGTAACGATAGAAATTCCCAAAGATACGGAAATTTTAGGCGCAGAAAGCTATTACGATTATGCCCAAGAAGAAAAGGTGGATTATCCGATTTATCAGGATTCGTCGCATACCTACTATCACCCTTCGCTGTTTGTCGGTATTGATTGTGAAAACATAAAAATTGCGGGCGGCGGTAAAATTGATATGCGCTCGGTATGGGATGAAGACGGTGTTCGTGGCGCGGCAATCAAGCATAGAGGGGCAAAGTGTGTTGCGCTGAAAAATTGTAAGAACGTAGAGATTTCCAACCTTGGTATTTATAACGTAACCGACTTGGCGATATACTTTGCAGGTTGCGAAAACATAGATATATTCGAGATAAAAATGCGCGTGTATATCGACGGAATATCGCCTGATAACTCTAAAAACGTGCGTATTCACGATTGCGACGTGGAAGCCGGCGACGATGCAATCGTGTTTAAAAGCTCATATACTTTAAATCGATTAGATATCTGCAAGGATATCAAGGTATGGAATTGTAAATTAAAAAGCCGCTGTTGCGCTGTTAAATTTGGTACAGAAACAAACGGTGGGTTTGAAAATATTTTAATAGAGAATATTGATATACGAGAAACACGAATAACGGGTATTGCCATTGAAAGCGTAGACGGTGCGGTTATCGACGGCGTAACGATACGAAACGTAAAAATGACGAACGTAAACGCCCCTATATTTGTACATATCGGCAAGAGAATGCGTGGACCTGAGGGGCGTACAATAGGCAAGATTAAAAACGTAACGCTTGAAAATATCACGGCGGACGGACCGTATGAAGAATATGAAATAATACCGTGGAATTATTTTAGTTATAAAGATAACGATACATTGCAAAGACCTTGGATATTCGGCGTAGCGGAAAGTTTTGACGATACGAAGTTGGGTAATACAAGAGAAAGCGACTGGCAAATGACAAGCAACGTTTGCGGATTGAAAGAAAGTTTGCTTGAAAATATCGTTTTGCGAAACGTACACTTAAAGCTGGACGGCGGTGTAAAGGGATATAAAAAGGAAGTACCCGAAGAAGCGCAGGATTATCCCGAGGTATACGTATACGGACGAATATTACCTGCAAAGGGAATTTATTTTAGGCATATCAATGGTTTAACGTTGGATAACGTAACTGTAGAAACTTATCGTGAAGATATGCGCGAGGATTTTCTTTTTGATAATGTAAAAAAGAGTTGAAAAAGTGAAGTGTAGATGAAGCGTGAAATTTTTATCGATTGCGGAATCGCTTTAAAATAAAGGCTTGTAGCGATTTTAAAAATATAAGAAAACTGGCTGTTAATCCTTTTACCGATAATTTAGG
>JAZNDR010000014.1:0-14482 GCA_045588185.1 Candidatus Scatosoma sp.
CCCGAAACGCTTGCGATAAATTCTTCAAGCGTGCCCGTATAGCCAAGTTCTTGCGCTTTTGCGTACACACTTTCCATTGTCCAAACGGTAATTTCGGTGCTGTCGCTATTCGTTGCGTCCGTACCGCTTACGCTATCGTCGTCGCAACCCGTTACGCCGAGTGTGCAAAAACCTGCCGTCAAAATAGACAGTACTGCCAATAAAAGTTTCTTTGTTTTCTTCATAAGAAAACCCTCCCAAATAAAAAATGTCGCTCCGCAAAACGAAACGACATCTGTAAAAATGTTCTCTCGCTTTGCTGCGACACAAATTGAAAATACAATTAATCTTTCCTGTAAGAATTGTAACGCGAAAAGATACACTTCTACCAAAGAAGTATATACTTACAGAAAAAAAATATTCAATTTATGTCGCATTTTCATTTTACCACCTTTTAACATACTTTGTCAAGGGTTTTTATCCTTTTGCATTTATAGGTATAAAAATTCAGCGTACGGGGAATACTCTATTCGTAAAAATCAATCGGTAACGAAAAGCCGTTTACCTTACATATAATACGGTAAGGGAGTGTTCGGTTTTTCAAAAGAGGTATTGCTATGAACGTAAAACGCGGTGAATTGTATTATGCGGATCTTTCCCCCGTCGTGGGGAGTGAACAGGGCGGTATACGCCCCGTGCTCGTCGTGCAAAACGACGTCGGCAACAAGTATTCCCCCACGATCATCGCCGCCGCGGTAACGAGCAAGATAAACAAGGCGAAGCTCCCCACGCACATCGAATTACCGCCCTCTTTCGGTTTAGCGAAAGAGAGCGTAATTCTGCTCGAACAGATAAGAACCTTGGATAAACGCCGTTTAAAAGAGCGTATCGGCGAGCTTCCGCCCGCCACGATGCTCCGCGTCAACCGTGCCATTTTGATTAGTTTGGGTTTCCCCGTTAATAATTGAATAGTTCGCAACTTCGTTGCGCTAACGCCTGCCGGCGTGAAAAGCGCAACCTGCGGTTGCTTATCTTGGGGCTATTATGCAGGGTTTCACCCCTGCACCCCACAAGGGACAATGTCCCTTGACCCTTGACCGCTTCGCCAGAATTGTTCCTTATTCCTTAAAAAAGGACAAATTCGGCGGGGTTTTTTATTGTATAATTTTTTTATACGATTTTCGGAGGCTGTTTATGACTTATAAAACCGTCAACTACGCTCGCGTGGGCGTACATATTCTTTTCGCGTTTGCGATGCTGTTTTTACAATTCGTCGGGGATAATTACGAACCGCTTGCGCTCGCGCTTGTGTACGCTATGCCGCTTGCGGGGCTTTCGCCGTTTGCTTCGGCGTTTTCCTTTTTCCTCGTTAGCTTGCTCCGTTGGCAGATTGTTCCTATCCTTATCTCCGCGCTCCAAGCCCTGCTTTTCGCTGTTGCGTTCCCTTTGCACGATAAACTCCGCAAATCCAACGCACGAGTGGGATTTTTACCCTTACTTGCCCTCTCCCTTTCCCTCGGTGCATTCGTTGCTTTTTCTCCGTTCAACGCGTACACGCTACCCCTCTCTTTCCTAAAAGACCTCGGCGCGCTCCCGCAAAAGATACTCATTTCCGCGCTCGTGTTTCTGCTTTCCGCTGTTTTTACCGTCGCTTTAAAAGCGATGCTGAAAAAATTTCTTAAATGCCGTTTGAAAGGGGAAGAAATCGTATTTTGTATCCTCTTTTTTGTGTTCGTCGGTATTGGAATATGCAAATTTTTCGGCGTGAACGCGTATATGGGTATTGCGTTTTTCGTTTTGCTCGTTTTTGCGTGCGCCACCAAGGACGCGTCCGCGCTCGTCTGCGCGTTCGTACTTTCCCTGCCCACCGCGTTGGTTGCAGGGGTTTCCCCCGAACGGTTTTTCGTCTACGGCGTTGCCGTTACCTTGTTTATGAAAGCAGGTCGGCTCGCTAGCGCGTGCGCGCTCCTTTCCGTCTTTTTCGCCTACGGCTATGCGGACGGAATGTATGCTTTGAGCTCCGCACCGCTCGTGCAGGCGATTTTATCCGCTTTGCTTCCTACCCTGCTTTTTATTCTGCTCCCCGCCCCGCTTATCCGTGAAATGGAAAACCGACTGGTATTCTACCGTGAAAAGCACCTTTCGCGCGTGGCGATAAACCGCAACCGCGCGGCAATCGGGAAACAGCTATACGAGATTTCCGCCGTATTCCGCGAGATTGAAAGTACCTTTTCTTCGCTCGGCACGAACGAAGCGGAAACGGGCGCAAAGGAATATATCCGAAGCTGTGTGTTGGACGAGGCGTGCAAAAGCTGTCCGCAATACCGCGTATGTATGCGCAAGGAGCTTACCGCGGAGCTGGACAAGCTAATAAGCGTTGGCTGTTTAAAAGGAAAAACAAGTCTAATTGACGTGCCCAAACGCTTGGCGGATCTATGTGTAAACCAAAGCAATATTCTCTACGCTGTCAACCGCCGTATCGGCGAATATAAAAAATATATGCTCGAAACGGAAAACGCCGCCTCGGGCAGAGCACTCCTTGCCGGACAAGCGCAAGGCGTTAGTGAAATTTTACGCAATCTTGCTTTGGAACAAAGCGAGCCTTTCCGCGTTTACACGCAACGGGAACACGATTTGAACGCCGCCCTTTTAAGCGCGGGCGTGGTGTGTTCGGAAGTGCTCGTCTACGGCGAGGAACATAACCCCACTCTATCCCTTGTTACTTTCGGGAAATCGGACGTCAAAAAAATTGCCGCCGTCGCTTCCCGTCAATTCGGCGCGCCGATGATCGTTTCCGAACGCTTGACCTTATCCCACGATAAATTTTGCTGTATCCTACGCAAAAAACCCTGCTTCGACGCGGCTTTTGGCGTGGCGTCCGCGAAAAAGAACGGCGAAACCGCAAGCGGAGATACCCACTCCGTCATTAAAATCGACGAACGGCGGTTTATGGTCGCACTCTCCGACGGTATGGGAAGCGGAGAATACGCCCGCCGAATCTCCGAAAGCACGATTTCTCTTTTGGAAAGTTTTTACCGAGCGAAAATGCCCCCTGAAACCGTACTTTCCACTATCAATAAATTACTCACTTTCAGCAAGGAAGAAACCTTTGCTTGTGTGGACGTCGCCGTTGTAGACCTCGACGACGGCAGAGCGGATATCGTCAAAATCGGCTCGCCCGTTGGATTTATTCTTTCGGGGAACACGGTCAAGGTTTTAGAGGGCGGTTCGCTTCCCTTAGGAATCCTCGACAGTCTGCGCCCCGACGCTTCCTCTTACGATTTACAAGAAAACGATACTCTGTTATTTTTAAGCGACGGGATTACGGACGCGTTCGGTTCAACCACCGACCTGTACGAAGTATTAAAAAACACGCCTATCCACAACCCGCAGCAGCTTGCCGACCAGCTTTTAGAACGGGCGTTGCAGGCATACGGCGGAATTGCGAAAGACGATATGACGGCAGTCGCCGTACGGCTTTTCAAAAACGCGGCGTAACGCTTGCAAGCAAAAAAGCCCCGCCCTTTGCCTACGCAAAGGGCGGGTACATTTTTTAAAGGAGTTTGAGAATTATTCGTTGTCGTTCTTTTCTTCGGGAGCAACTTCTTCAACGGGAGCTTCTTCTACTACTTCTTCGGTAGCTACCGTAGCTTCTGCTTTTGCAGCGGCTCTTTCCGCAGCTCTTGCTCTTCTTTCTTCCTTTCTTCTAAACGCTTTCATCTCTTTCGTTTCGCTACGAGCAGCGTCGATACGAGCGCGCATTTCCTGAGGTGTAGGAGGAACGAATGCCGAACCTTCTGCGTTTTCTTCGATTACTTCATAGCCCTCGTCTCTTTCAAGAAGCGTAGCTTCCGTTTCGCCGTCGAACATATGAATGTGGTGTGCGTCGAATGCGAGTTCGATAACGTCCTTCAAAGCAACTACCGCACGGCTGGAAATCTTCGCGATCATCTGCGTGGAGTTGTCGATAACCGAGCTTTCCTTGCCTTCGTGGTCAAGTTCGCAGTAGATCTGCGTTTCAGCACCGAGCTTTTCGATAACTTCGACACGAGCTTTTACCACGGTATCGGGCGAGTTGGAAATGAACATTTGGTCCTGATGGATATCTTCGGGACGAACGCCGAGCGTTACTTTCTTGCCCGTGTCGAGGTATTCGTTGATGTTCTTGATTCTTGCAGCAACGCTCTTAGGAAGCAAAATCTTGTTGCCGCCGATGAATTCAACGTAAACCTTGCCTTTCGAAGAGGAAAGCGTGGAATCCTTAAAGAAGTTCATTTGAGGAGTTCCGATGAAGCCTGCAACGAAAAGGTTTACGGGATAATCGTAAAGGTTCTGAGGGGTATCTACCTGTTGCATGAAACCGTCTTTCATAACGACGATACGCGTACCCATGGTCATAGCTTCTACTTGGTCGTGGGTAACGTAGATGAAGGTCGTAGCAAGACGAGCGTGCAACTTGGAAATTTCCGTTCTCATCGAAGCACGGAGCTTTGCGTCGAGGTTGGACAAAGGTTCGTCGAGAAGGAACACTTTGGGTTCACGAACGATCGTACGACCGAGCGCAACACGTTGACGCTGACCGCCGGAAAGCGCCTTCGGCTTTCTGGAAAGATAATCGGTGATACCGAGAATCTCCGCCGCTGCTTTTACCTTCTGGTCGATGATTTCCTTGGGTACTTTTCTAAGTTTCAAACCGAACGCCATGTTGTCGTAAACGGACATATGGGGATAGAGCGCGTAGTTCTGGAATACCATCGCGATATCTCTGTCCTTGGGAACAACGTCGTTCACAAGTCTTCCGTCGATATACAGTTCGCCCGAAGAAATTTCTTCAAGACCCGCAATCATACGGAGCGTGGTGGATTTACCGCAACCGGAAGGTCCTACGAGTACGATGAATTCCTTATCTCTGATATCGAGACAGAAATCGAATACCGCTTGTACACCGGAAGGGTACACTTTGTTAATGCCTTTCAGCAAAAGTCCTGACATAATCTTTTTCCTCCAAATGGATTACATATTTTTCGATACTACTATTTTACTATATTTGCAAAAAAAATACAATGGGCAAAATTCACAAACTTGTCCTTTCCGTTTGTATACTTTGCACAAGTTTTTCTTCCAACCGCCCAAAAACAATGCAAAGTCGGGCAAACGCGACCGCGCCGCCCGACTTTTAAGGAGGTAGTTGTAGAATATTTACATTTTTTCAAAACGCTCTACGGGCGATACGAACACCGTTGCCCCGCCGACGAGCACTTCCGTTTTATAATACCCAAAGGTGGGCACGCCCGCATTGACCACTGCGGGCATCGGTTCCATACGCTGCGCGCAGTGTTTGCGGATAAGTCCGAGTACCTCGTCCACCCGTTCGTCCTCTACGCCTATCAAAAGCGTAACGTTACCCGATTTCAAAAATCCGCCCGTCGTTGCCATTTTGGTAAAGCTGATTTTCGCCTCTGCAAGCGAATCGCAAACCTCGCCTGCGTCCTTTTTGTTGACGATAGCCGTAACCATTTTCATAATACTGTCCCCCGTTGATTTTATTTTAATGTTAAGTGTAAAGCGCAAAATTGTAGTAATTTTTTTCGCAATTTTGCGTTTATCGTTGTTCGCCATAGCGATTAACGCCTGACGGCGTGAAAGGCGCAAAACTACGTTTTGCTTATTTGGGGCTTCCTTTCGTGGGCTCTGCCCACACCCGCAAGGGACAATGCCCCTTGACCCCTCGTTGGAAACGATACTGTTTATCCCAAGCCTCGCGGAAAGATAGAAAGGCTCCGTTGCGGGTCGCACCCGCCCGTTTGCTCTTACGGCAATACCTTGCCTGTTGCGTGGTATAATCTATACCATTCCTCTCTCGTAAGCTCGATATCCCCCGCCGCGCAAAGCTGACCCATACGCTCGGGCGAGGTTGTGCCCGTTACCGCTTGTGCAAACGCAGGCGTTCTGAGTATCCAAGCCAGCGCGATTGCCGACGGCGTACAACCGTATTTCTCCGCCAAAGCGGACAGTTCCGCGTTCAGCTTCGGGAATTTTTCGTCGCCGACGAATACGCCCTCGAAAAATCCGTATTGCAACGGCGACCAAGCCTGCAATGCGATTTTTTCCTGACGGCAATAATTCCAAGCGTCGCCCGCTCGCGTAACCGCTTCGTCGTTTTTCATATTCACGGTAAAGCCCGCGTCGATAAGCGGAGTGTGGCACAGTGAAAACTGCATTTGGTTCGCTACGATATCCACACCGCTCTCTTCTAAAAGCCGCATTTGCCCTGCGGAAAAGTTACTCACGCCAAAGGCACGAACCTTTCCCTCGCCGTGGAGCCGTTCGAACGCTTCCGCCACCTCGTCCGCTTCCATTAACGCGTCGGGACGGTGCAATAAAAATATATCCACGTATTCGGTATTTAAGCGTATCAGGCTGTTTTCCAGCGACGTTACGATATGTTCTTTCGAAAAATCGTACCAAGTCCCAGTTTCGCCCTTTCGTATTCCGCATTTGGTTTGTATAATATAGTCTTTACGCGCGAGCCCAAGGTCTTTGACCGCCACGCCGAAAATGCGTTCACAGTCCCCTTTGCCGTAAATATCGGCAAGGTCGAAAGTATTTACGCCCGATTTCACCGCTTCCACGATGAGTGCTTCCGTCTGTTGCAGGGGTTTATCCGCTATGCGCATACACCCCATCACGATCCGCGAAGAGCGTATCCCGCGAAGATTGCAATATCTCATACGCCGTTCTCCCTTTTTATCTATTATACTATAATTTCCTTTTTTTGTCAATACGTATTTTAAAATTTTATTCTTTAAACGCGGAGTAATATTCCTTTCCGCGCTCCACCGCCACTTTCCCTTGCATATAGTCGATAAGCTCGTCTACGAATTTACCCTCGTCCGTCTTTTTCACCGCGACTAAAAACCGTACTTTTGCGCCGTATTCGGTATTCAGCAACGAATGGGGAAAGGAAGCGAGGTATTTTTGCACGCCGTCGATGCCCGTATAATCGACCTCGATAGCATATTCCGCGCACACCTGCAAAACGCGGATATCCGCTTTATCGAGATTTTCCGCCGCTGACGAGGAATATGCGCGCACCAGTCCGCCCGCACCTAACTTGATACCGCCGAAATACCGCACGACCGCGACTGCCGTTTCAAACAGCTTTTTGTTTTTGAGCACTTCTAAAATGGGCACGCCTGCCGTGCCCTGCGGTTCGCCGTCGTCGGAGAAGCGTTGTAAATTCCCCAGCTTATCGGCGATAAACGCATAGCAAACGTGGTTTGCGAGCGTATGCTTTGCCCGCACGCTTGCAATAAACGCGCGTGCCTCTTCTTCCGTTTTCGCGTGCGCCGAGTAGGCGATAAACCGCGATTTCTCTATTACCTTTTCGCTTTCGCACGGCGCGTATACCGTGCGTACCGATTTTTCCATAAACACCCCGTTTTGGATTTATAAAAGGACGGTTTATCCCCGTCCTTTTGCATTACTTCACTATTATTTTTATGTGCACTTTCTTGCCTTTGTGTAATACGAATTCCGAAGCAGGTACGGGCATATTTACGTCCGTTACTTTCGTTTCGTCCACCGAAACGCCGCCCTGCTCGATAAGTCTGCGCGCTTCGCCTTTCGACTTGGCAATGCCCGCCGCAACCATCGCGTCCACTACCGTCTGCGCACCCTCGACCTCTTTCGTCAGCAGCTCCGCGCTTCCCCCGCCGAACGCCGCTTGCGCTTGACCTTGCGCAATATTCGCTTTCTCCTCGCCGTGTACCTCTTTCGTCAGCTCGTACGCAAGGACTTCTTTTGCCTTGTTCATACGCTCGTCCTTGAACGCGCAAAGCGCCTCGATTTTATCCACGGGCAGGAAAGTAAGCAGTTTCATACATCTTTCTACGTCCCCGTCGTCGATATTTCTCCAATACTGATAGAATTCATACGGCGTCGTCTTGTTCTCGTCCAGCCATACCGCGCCCTTCGCCGTCTTGCCCATCTTCTTCCCGTCGGAAGTCGTAAGCAGCGTAAAGGTCATTGCGTACGCGGGCTTTTGCTCTTTCACACGAATCAAATTCGCGCCCGCCAAAATGTTGCTCCACTGGTCGTCGCCGCCAAGTTCTAACTGACAGCCGAACTTTCTGTACAGTACCAAGAAATCGTACGCCTGCATTAACATATAGTTAAATTCAAGGAAGGAAAGACCGCGCTCTAAACGCTGTTTAAAGCATTCTGCGGTAAGCATTCTATTGACCGAGAAATGCGTACCGATTTCGCGCAGGAAATCAATGTAATTGAGATCCAAAAGCCAGTCGCCGTTGTCCACGATAACCGCCGCATTCTCGCCCTCGAAGCTGACGAAACGGGACATTTGCTTTTTAAAGCATTCGACGTTATGACGGATCGTTTCTTTCGTCATCATCGAACGCATATCCGTTCTGCCCGATGGGTCGCCGACCATCGCCGTGCCCCCGCCGATAAGGATAATGGGCTTGTGTCCCGCCTGTTGCATATGGTGCATGGCGATAAGCTGCATAAAATGCCCTACGTGCAGGGAATCCGCCGTGGGGTCGAAACCGATATAAAAGGGCACGCTTTCCTTACCGAGCTTTTCATAGAGCTCTTCCTCGTAAACGGTTTGTTTAATAAACCCTCTCGCCCTTAATTCGTCCATTACGTTTGCCATAATTTTACCTCCGTATAAATCAAAAAACGGCTTGCGCGCGCAGACCGTTTTTAAGCTTCAAGCTATGCAGTTCTCCGCGCGTTAAATTCCCGTACAGCCTTGGTAGACGTACGCGTAACTATAATAATAACGCCCGTTTTCAACAAATAACCGCTTCATAGTATTTTCAGTTTACAACTTTTTCTTTGTCTTGTCAAGCGTTTTAGCCGTTTTTTATTTGTCTTCTTCAAAAACTTGACTACCGCACGCCTGTTTTGTTACAATATTATTATACTTACTTATCGCGAGGTCGTTTATGAAATTCGCCATACTCGTAGAAATGCTGTTCGAGCTCCTGCATAAGCGCAAGCTCACAGCCGCTTACTTTTCAGAAAAATTCCACCTCTCCCCGCGCACGGTGTACCGCTATATTGACGAGCTCGCCACGGCGATTCCCGTACAGATAAAGCGTGGGCGCAACGGCGGAATACAGCTTTCCGACCATTACAAGCTCCCGAAAAATTTTATGACGAAAGAGGAATACAATGCGGCGCTCGAAGCCATTGAACGGATATACCAAGCCGACCCGAGCGAGCGGTTTTTAAATGCAAGACGGAAGCTTTCCGCACAAATCAAAAAGGAACGGTTCGATTTTAAGCATATCTTTGAAACGGGTGCGTTTATCGCCGACGGCGGGGGCTGGGGCTTCGATAATATGTACCACGAAAAAATCCGACTCTTCGAAAGCTGTATCAAAAACCGCGTAGTTTTGGAAATCGCCTGCCAAGGTCAGCTCCGCAAAGTCGAATCACATTTGCTCCTTTTATATAAAAACGTTTGGTATCTTTACGCGTTTTGCCATACCGAACGGGACTTCCGCTTGTTCCCGCTTGCGGAAATTCCTTTCGCCGTGGCAACGCAAACGACCTTCCACCGCCGACCGTTTACCCGCGAAGATATCCCGCTCCCCCTTTCCGTTTCGGAAGCACAGACCGTAGCGGTAAAATTAACGCTTTCGGACGCCGTACATAAACAGGTCCGCCCCAAGCTGACGGGCGCACGGTTTTCCTTAGAGAACGGGAAACGGTACGCCGAGCTTTCTTTCCTCAACGACGAAACGCTCGTGGGAAACATTTTAGCCTTGGGCGAGGGCGTGGAAGTCGTCGAGCCGGCATTTTTACGCGATAAGGTAAAAGCGACCGCCGAAGCAATCGCCAAACAATATCTATAAGCTACGCCGATAAATTCGGCTTATTTCCGAAAATGTCCGATTGAAGATACGCGTCGGGAATATCCCCCACGATAACCGATTCTCCAACGAGGATTTCCGTTAAAACGGCGAAATTTTCCGTGCGCGAGGGCATAACAATACTGATATCCGCGATAATATTTAAGTAAATGGAATGTTTCGTTTGATTGATCCCCACGCTCTCGAAAGTGGAGGAAAAATCGCACGAAACACTGCTGACGGGTATAATTCGGAAATGGATACTCGGTCCTAAACCGGCAAACGCTTCTATCCCCGTCAGTGCGCCGAGCGGTACGGGGATTCCGTTCAAGCTCAAATTCTTTAAGTTAGACTGTGAAATGGAAGCGGTATCCCGCGCAATTTTATTGATTTTCAAGGGGTTTGCCGCCACTGCCACGATATTCCCGTCGTTATCGCGCGTAATGGTAACGAGGTCCTCGTAGCGCATTTCGTCCGACAACGTATAATACACCGCGTCGTTGACCGCGACCGTCGTACTCGCCCGCATCGTTGCCTCGCTGATAGAAATAAGCACCCGCGTAACGTTCCGTTGGAAATAGATAAACAGGAGCGCGGCAACCGCCAAAACACTGATAAGTATAATCCAAAACCGCCGTCTTACACGGCGTCTTTTTTGTTTTCCGCCCCGCGGATAGGCAGACAACGCGTATTCGTTAAATCTGTTCATTTCAACGCCCGCCTTATCTCCCGCAAAATGCGCTCGTTCCCCGCACGGTAATCCGCCTCGGCAAGCCGTGCCTTCAATTTCTCGTCATAGAGCGCATTTTCTATTTCTTGGGGCAGGCGGTCAAGCTCCGATTGTCTTAAAACACGGCACAAACCGCGTTTTTTGAAGTACTCGGCATTTTCCGTTTGGTCGCCTCGTGTCTGTCCCTCCAAGGGTACGAGGATAGCAGGTTTTTTCAACGCCAACAGCTCGAATACCGTACCTGCGCCCGCACGGCAAACGACAAGGTCGGCGCACGCGTACGCCCCACCCATGTCTGCAACGAATTCCACTTGGCGGTAATTTTTGATATTGCTTTTCACCGCGTTTCCTTTCCCGCATACATGGATCACCGTATATTTTTCGGTCAGCGTTTTCAAGTGCTTTCGCACCGCCTCGTTAATGGCTTTACTGCCGCTCCCCCCGCCGAACACAAGTACCACCGTTTCGTCGAATCCTATCCCCGCTTTTATCCGCGCTTCCGCGCGCGAAGCGTTTAAAACGGAGCGTTTCATCGGCGCGCCGCTATATACACCCCGTTTTATCCTGTTCGCCGTTTCGGGAAAGGAAGTGAACACGCATTTGCAATACCTTGCCGAGAGCTTATTCGCAAGCCCTGCGGAAAAGTCGCTTTCGTGCGCAAAGCAGGGGATTTTCAGTTGTCTTGCCGCCACCACGACGGGCAACGCCACGAACCCGCCCTTGGAAAACACTGCGTCGGGTCGAAATTCCTTTAAGCCTTTTTTCGCTTGGCGCACCGATTTTAAGAACCGCAAGGGAATTTTAATATTGCGCTTAAACGCGGAAAAACCGCCCCCGCGCACAAGCTTGGGGCAGTCGATAGTGTGATAAGGTATCTTCCACGGCGCGACGATTTCCTTTTCAATGCCGTTCGTACCCATATAAAAAATTTCCGTATCTCCCTCGGATAAAAGCTGTTCCATGAGCGCGATATTCGGCACGACGTGCCCTGCGCTCCCTCCGCCCGTAAAAAGAATTTTTTTCATATCCGCCACCCCGTTCACCGTTATTTTCTTCCACTATTATTATAGACGGGGAGTTCGGCGGATATTCTTTTCAATTCTTTTTCGTGCGCGATTTAAAGAGCATTGCCATTAAAAACGAGAATATAACGGCAGCGGAAACACCTGCGCTTGCCGCGGACAGCGCACCCGTGAACGCGCCGAAAAGTCCCTTTTGAGCCCCTTTGATTGCACCGTTTGCAAGCAGATACCCAAATCCCGAAATGGGTACGGTCGCTCCCGCGCCCGCGAAATCAACAAGGTATTGATATAATCCCAAACCCTGCAACACCACGCCCGCAAGCATAAAGGTTACGAGGATTTTTCCCGCCGTCAAATCGGTGAAATTGATAACGATTTGCGCGAGCATACAAATCGTTCCGCCCACGGCGAACGCCTTAACAAAACCCCAGAAAATTTCTAAATATTGCTCAAACATTCTTTCTCCCCCTAAAACGTAGCACAACGAAGTATTGCGACGTATATATGCGTTTTATCTTTATATATTTTCTATCGCAACAGCGTGTGAAATACACGGTATACTCTCTCCCTGTCCGCTCGAAACAGTGGATAAAAGCGCGCCCGTCGCGATAAACAATACGCGTTTGAGCTTACCTTTTTTCAGCTTATCCAAAATATACGAGCCGAACACGACGGCGGAACACCCCGCTCCGCTTCCCCCTTGAAATTCATCTTCAATCACGTTGTATACAATTTCCCCGCAATCGACGTGATTTTTTTGAATATCGACTCCCTTTTCCCAAGTGAGATCTTTCAATATTCGGCTTCCGAGCGCGCCGAGGTCGCCCGTTACAATCAAGTCGTAATAATCGGCACTCCTTTCCGTGTCGCGCAGGTGCTGCAACAAGGTCGATTGCGCGCTCGGGCTCATTAGCCCATTAAATCCACAATACCATTGAAAAACGCTATTTTTTTGCAAAAACTTGCTGTTTTATAGTATTTTTCGCAGTATTTTTTACTCGATTTGTTGATTTCTCTTGAATTTCGATTGCTATTTTCGTCAATACAAGATGGTATCAACGGCAGACCTATACACCCCATTAGTCCAATAGTTCTATGCTTTTATTTTGTGAAACCTAATGCTTTTTATACTCAATTCCACAAAAATAATAACACCAATTATTTAAAATTTAAATTCATCATCAAATTTTAAGATAGTCATGTTAGCCACTTTTGTTTTATCTGATAACTTATCAAACTTTTTATCTTCTTCTACATTCACACATAATGCCAAACATATAACGGCTTCTCTTACCACCTTAAAAAGTTCAATTGCGCAATCATATAACTCATTCTCTGAAATATATAACGCCTCTGCATGTTCTTTTAAAGGCTTTTTATCATTATAAAACCATGTAACAATTGTGTATTTATGTTCTAAAAAATTACGAATCTTACGTAACTCCTCTAACTTTGGATTAGAATCTTTTCCAAAGGTTTCGTCAAAATCTTGGCATATCCAATACAAAGAAGCTAATGCAAAATTTTCATCTATATTTAATACGTTTTTATGCTTTTTCCCGTTTGTCTCATCTCTCCAAACACTTCTATAATTAACGCTTCTTTCTGGTATGCCTAAATCATAATAAACATTTAAAAAGTATGCAATCTTATCTAAAATACCATATATAGTTTTAAATGCTATCTTTAATTTCTCTACTCTCAAAGAAAATTGAGCGTATTCCAAGGTTTCCGTAAGATTTGTATTAAAATCTGAAAAATGAACTTTACCATTAATATTAATCGACTCATATAATAAGAATCTTGCTGATATATATTCCTGCTTCAACTGATTAAACATTCCAAAAGCTACAGGCATAGTTTCCTCAACAGGCGTTATCATTCTATTTATTCCGATTATATCTTTAGCGAAAGACATATTTTTATCAATTAAATCGCTTAACGGAGATAAAAACAAGTGATTATCCAAAACCCACTGTCTATATTCTTTTTCTTTCTTTGTTTTAATTTTTAACCCATCATACGCAATAGGGTTAGACAAAAACTCTCTATAGTCAACGTGAAACCGAGATAACTGGGATGCAAAATATGCCTTCCCCTCTATGTAAATATTCGGGTCTTTGCTTTCAAGTGCATCATTTAGTAATAGATAAGCATGCCTATTTAAGCAATCTCTATAAAACTCTTGATTGTAGCCTAATAACGATGCATATTGCATATAACAACAACCTAAATTCCCCATAACCATCGGAAAGAAGGGATAATAACCTAACGCATCCTTATACTGCTCTATTGCTGAAATTACTCTTCCACACTCACGCAAGGTATTACCATAATTAGTTAATAAACAAGCTTGTAAAGAACGCGTGTGCGCCATATATTTAGGTACATTAAACTCTTCAGTTTTAATTATTTTTAGTGATTCACGATAATAATAAAGTTGTTTTTTAATACTGTCTTTTCTTTTTTCAACATCCTTATCACTTAATCTTGAAACCATATCTGTTGCCGTTGCAAGAGAATAATACATTTGCGCCTTAAAAAAGATATCTTTGCCTTCTAAATTTTTTTCAGTAGACAGTACAAGTTTCCTCAACTTATCAACATCTTGCTTTAATGTAGCATCATCAAACTGGCTTGCTATTTTTTGTGATTCAATAAATGGATTATCATTTTTCATTTTTAATTATGCAAGTCGGAACACCACAATATATAGTGTTCGCATTAAAAATTTACTACAAAATGTACTAGGTGTCAATATTTAAAAGGGACAAAAAATGTTTTTTTGGCTGGACACGATTCTTCATGTTTCCTTTTTTTTCAATATGTGATATATTTAATTCTGTTAAAAAAATGCTTGTAAAGCT
>JAZNDR010000015.1:0-22888 GCA_045588185.1 Candidatus Scatosoma sp.
TGAGACGCGTACTGTCGATGATTGATTTCGACCTTGTAAAACGGACGAATAGATCTACGATTCGCGATTCGTTGAAGCGAGTATTTCCCGAAAGGCATATTCACGAGTTCCGTTATACCTTTATAACGAGAGCGAAAGAATGTGGTGTGAATCCCGAAGTCGTAATGCTTTGGGCGGGACACGAGTCGGACAGCGACGTAAAAACGAGCAAAGTGGATAGAGGGTACACGACGTACTCGGAAGAGTATTTGCTCTCGGAAATTAACAAAATCAGTTACGATTTGTGAAAAATTCACAAAAATTAGCGTTTTAGGCTTAAAAGTGGTGAAAAATGCATTAAAAACGGCAAAAAATGGCGATTTTCTTTCCCCAATTTTTCCCCAAAGACAAGAAAATGGGGCAAAATCCGAAGATTTTACCCCAAATTCTGGTGCCGCTGGCCGGACTTGAACCGGCACGAACTCTCGTTCGAGGGATTTTAAGTCCCTTGCGTCTGCCTATTCGACCCCAGCGGCATAAAAAATGTTAAGTTTTTGTTAGAAATTCACAAATTCGGCTGTGATTTTCGACGCATATGCTTTTAAGTCCTGTGCGTCTGCCTATTCCGCCACGCGGGCGCGGAAACTATGAAGTTTTTGCATAAATATGCATAATTTTCGTGGGGAACGAGGTATTGGAAAATTTTAAGTCCCTTGCGTCTGCCTATTCCACCACACGAGCGTGTTGTTCAGTTTTTAAGAAAAAACTCTGCACCTGGCATTAGGTGCAGAGTTTCTTTGGAGGCGCCACCCGGATTTGAACCGGGGGATAAAGGTTTTGCAGACCTTGGCCTTACCACTTGGCTATAGCGCCTTATCGCCTGCCCCATAGGCAAAAAAAATTGAAAGAAAAAACAGCGCAGATTTTTTTGGAGCGGGAAACGAGATTCGAACCCGCGACATTCACCTTGGCAAGGTGACGCTCTACCACTGAGCTATTCCCGCATACATCATCCGCACTGTTTTTTTCTGGTGGAAGTTATAGGGTTCGAACCTATGACCCTCTGCTTGTAAGGCAGATGCTCTCCCAGCTGAGCTAAACTTCCGTCGAAAGCTTATATACTATACCACATCTAAAAAAGAAAGGCAAGCGTTTTTTTATGCTTTTTCAAAAAAATTTAAAAAAATTTTATTTTTCTTTTTTCCGCTATCAACTGCGCCTTTTCTATTATTCGCTACCTTATATTATTATATGCAATCCCGATTGTTTTCGTTTCTTGGAATTGTTTGATAAAACTCTTGACAAAGTCAGACCAAAGGCGGTATTAACTTCTAAATGAAAAGCCGAAGCGGTTACGCTTCGGCTTTCTTTTCTATCGGTTCATTGGCTGTCATGCCTACTACACTGTCTACCGGCATCGAAAACGCGATGCCTTGCCCTGCTGTGTTTAATCCTACTTCCTCGTATAACGCGCGCAGGATATTGTCCTTTTTCTCTTTCTTTACTAATATCATAACAATCTCTTTCTCTTGCTGGACGGTTATCCCGAAAAACTTTTCCGCGTCCTTGCCCGCCGTGCCGCGCGCGTTTATTACCGTGCCGCCCCGCGCGCCGAATTTCTTTGCCGCTTCCATTACCGTTTCACTGTAACCGTCGTTCACAATACAAAAAATCGCTTCGTGCGTGTATTTCGTTTCACTCATTTATTTGTCCTCCTTGACAACCGTTCTGTTATTACTCAAAAACCGATATATCGCTACCCCTATGACGCTCGAAAGGGGAGTCGTAAACGCGATACCCTTGCCGTTTCGCACCGTGTGGAATTTATCCTCTAACGCGTGCAGGATTTCTTCCGCTTTGTCCTCGCGTATTACGCTGAATATCACGCTCTTGTCCGAATCCTCCAAGCCCAACAGGTGCAGAGTTTCCGATTTCGCCGTGCCTTGCCCCAACACGCTCGTTTGGAAATTCACTTCGAACCCGCTTAAAAAGTCCATATAAAATTCCGATTTATTACGGTTGACGACCGTAACGAGGAGTTTCAGTTTTTTGAAATCCGCGGAAACGGATTTTTCTTTTTTCGTTTTTTTAGAGATGATTCCCATACCTGCTCCTCCTTTTACAGAAAATCAATGATTTGTTTATCGTCCGCGCCGAGGATTCTGCGCATAGCGAGTTTTTCGCGCATATGTTTGCTCACGACCGATTTAAAGCCGAGGGTCTGTATCGAGATAAGGGGTGCCATAGCGACCATTGCCACCATACCGAACGCGTCTACCAAAACGCTGCTTTCGCCCTGTAACACGGCGCAAATGCCGACGACGAAAGGTAAAATGAAAGTGGAAGTAAGCGGTCCGCTTGCTACGCCGCCCGAGTCGAACGCGATTGCCGTGTACAGCTTGGGTACGAAGAAGGAAAGTCCGAGGGAAAGGAAATACCCGGGGATAAGATAATACAGAACGCTGAAATCAAAGATAACGCGTACGACGGAGAGGGCGATTGCCGCGCCCACGCCCGCGGAAAGGGCTATCAGCATTGAGCGTTTGCTCACTGCGCCGCTCGTAACCGTTTCTACCTGTTTGTTTAAGACGTGGATAGCGGGCTCGGCGAGTACCACCGTAAGTCCTAACAAAAAGGCGAAAAGGACGATAAGCGCAGGATCTTGCTGGGCGAGCTGGGTACCCATTTTATAGCCGACGGGCATAAAGCCGATTTCGACGGCGGCGAGGAAAATCAACAAACCGAAGAAGGTATAGAAGATACCGACGACGATTTGCAGGATACGGGTTTTAGGGAGTTTCAAGCACAAGAGCTGTAAGAGGAAGAAGAACGCGACGATAGGCGCGAGGGCAACGAACACGTTTTTCGCCGTTGCGCCGAGCGCGTGGAAAATTCCGCTTGCGGACGATTGCATTGCATAGTCGGGCAAGGAATAATCGACCGTGCCCGTAGAGAAGAGTCCCAAAAACATAACGGCAAGGATAGGGCCTATGGAGCAGAGGGCGATGAAGCCGAAGCTGCTTTCCCGATCCCGTTTATCGCCGAGCGCGGCGGCAACGCCCACGCCGAGCGACATAATAAAGGGTACGGTGATAGGGCCTGTCGTTACGCCGCCCGAGTCGAACGCGAGGGGTAAAAAGCTACCGCCGCCTTGCTCCAAAATGAGCGCGGCAAGCGCGAACAGGAGCAGGTAGAAAAAGGTCATAAGGTGGGATAAATGCAGGCGGAACACGACGCGCAGGATACCGAGCACGAGAAACAAGCCCACGCCCACGCCGATAGTGATTGTCAGCGCGGTGCCGTCGATAACGCCCGCTACTTGGGACGCAAGCACGGATAAGTCGGGTTCGGCGATGGTAACGAACACGCCCATGGCAAAGCCGACGAAAAGCAGCGTTTTGAACTTGCCTGATTTGGGCAAGCCCGCGCCGACCTGTTCGCCCATAGGCGTCATTGCCATATCCGCGCCGAGATTAAACAGCGCCATGCCCACGACGAGCGCGAGCCCGCACAGCGCAAAAGTTACCGTTTCGGCGGACGAGAAATCCACGAGCGGTGTGAAGTTTAGAAGCAGTACGATCAAGACTACGGGAATGACCGATACCGCCGATTCTTTCAATTTATGGAACAGAGCTTTTAGCATTTTTATTTCACAACGGAGAATTTATAAATGGTCGTTTCGTTGTATTTTTCGCCCGCCTTTAACAGAGTGGACGGGAAATTAGGGCAGTTGGGGGAGTTGGGGTATTTTTGCGTTTCCAAGCACAGAGCGCAGTGGTTGACGTAGTTCTTTTTACCTTGAAAACCGCCCGTTGCGCACGCGGTGTATAACTGTACGCCGCAAAGCGTGGTGTAGCAATCCATTCTCCGACCGCTTTCCTTATCATATACGTACGCGAAGTGCTCTAATCCCTCGCCCTCGCGCTCTAAACAGTAATTGAAATCGTAGCCGTTGCATTTTTTGATGAGCTCAGCATCAGAGAACATATCCTGCCCCAAGAGCTTGGGCGTATAGAAGCTGTACGGCGTGCCGTCGGTTTCGATATATTCGCCGTGGGGGATAAGTCCGTCGTCCACCGCGGTAATTTTGCGGGATTTTATCATCAATTCCTGCGCAAGCACGGTGTCCTGATAGCCGATATTGAAATACGAGTGGTTGGTCAAATTGCAAACGGTGTCCTTATCGCTGACGGCGGCGTACTCGATCACGAGCGCGTTTTCGTCGGTGAGCGTGAAAAAGACTTTTACAGCAAGCGTGCCGGGGAAACCGCCCTCGTTATCGGGCGAGGTGTGGGATAAAACGAGCGTGTCGCCGTTGATTTCCGCCTGCCAAACCTTACGGGAGAAGTCGCCCGTGATACCGCCGTGGAGCGTGTTGCCGTTGTTGTTGGGTTCAAGGTTAAATTCCTTGCCGTTTAAGGTAAATTTCGCTCCGCCGATACGGTTGCCGTATCTGCCGATGGTCGCGCCGAAATAAGGGTTCTTTCCGTAGTAATCCTCGGGGGTTTTACAGCCGACGATGACGTCGGAAAATTCGCCGTTTTTATCGGGTACGGAAATGCGGATAATCCGCGCACCGTAGGTTAAGATATCCACTTCTGAACCACAGGCGTTAGAAAGAGTGTAGACTTCGTTTATCGTATTTTCTTTCGTGAAAGAATAAGTTTTTGTAATCACGGTATCACCTCGTAAAGCTTTAATTAAAGGTATTATATCATTTTCGTGTGGAAAAATCCACCGTTTTGTGAAAAAAGTTTGGAAAAGGTGTGAAATTTTATTTGACAAAGGGGAAACGGGTGTGGTATGCTATATCTAACTTCATAAAAGCACGCTAAAAGAAGATTGCAGAAGACGGGCGGTATCGCTCGACCGAAGGAGGGAAACTCTCAGGTGATCGCAAGATTGAGAACTGCAATCGGATAGCACTCCGGAGAATCCCGAACACGGGTGCCGAAGGGGCAAAGCGGATTTTATTCCGCCAATCTCTCAGGCAAAAGGACAGAGAAACGCTTTCAAAATTTTCCCTTATGATAATCAAAGGGGGAAATTTCGGTTTTTTTCGTATTTTCACGCGGAGCGCTATACGGCGCTCCGCGTTTTTGACGAAGTTTGAAATTTAGGTAACATTTTTACACAGGAGGTTCATTTTTATGGACAAGATTTTGGAATGGGTCGCGAAAATAAACAGCGCGATCAACGGCGTCGTGTGGGGCTGGCCGATGATCATTTTGATTCTCGGTACGGGTATTTACCTCACTATCCGCACGAAATGCTTGCAGGTGCGTAAGTTCGGTACTTCGTGGGGCGAAACGATTATCCCTACCGTCAAGAGCATTCGCATCAAGAAAGACAAGGTAGACGGCGGTATGAAAAAGGAGAAAACCATTTCTCCGTTCGAAGCGTTCTCTACCGCAATTTCGGGTACGGTCGGTACGGGTAACATTATCGGCGTTACCTCGGCGATTATGACGGGCGGCCCCGGTGCGGTGTTCTGGATGTGGATATCCGCGTTCTTCGGTATGGTTACCAACTACGCCGAAAACGTTTTGGGTATGTTCTTCCGTAAAAAGGGGAGCGACGGCGAGTTCTCGGGCGGTCCTATGCAGTACCTCTCCGAGGGTGTCGGTAGAGGCGTGAAAGGCAAGCTCGGTTCGTTTTTGAGAGGCTTGGGTAAAACGCTCGGCGTTATGGCGGCGGTGTTCTGCGTGTTCGCCGCAATCGGTATGAGCGGTGCGCAAACCAACAATATCGCAGGTACTTTCGAAGATATCTTCGCGGGCAATGCCAAGATTGACACGGATATCGTCGTGCTTATCGTCGGTATCGTGGTAGCAATCGTTCTTGCGCTCGTTATCCTCGGCGGTATCAAAGCAATCGGTAGAGTTACCTCTATCCTCGTGCCGTTTATGTCGCTTATCTTTATCTTAATGGCGCTTATCATCATTGCGGCAAACGTTACGATGATTGGTACGGCGTTCTCGCTTATCTTCTCTAACATTTTCAAATTCGAAACGGCAGTTGCAGGTTTCAGCGGTTACGTATTTGCGCAAATCATTCAAAAGGGTCTTGCGCGCGGCGTATTCTCGAACGAGGCGGGCTTGGGTTCGTCCGTTATCGCGCACAGCGCGTCGGCCACCCGTGAACCTGTAAAGCAAGGTCTTTGGGGTATCTTCGAAGTATTCTTCGACACCTTTATTATCTGTACGCTTACCGCGCTCGTTATTTTGGTTTCGTTCGGTAACGAAGCGGGTATGAAGGATATCCTCTACCGCGAGGACGCGCTTTCGACGACGGTCGTTTCCATGCGTGCGTTCCAAGGTCTGTTCGGTACGGTCGGTACGGTTATCTATGCAACCATTATCCCGCTGTTTGCGTTTACTACCATTTTGGCTTGGTCGTATTACGGGGAAAAGTGCGTGCAGTTCCTGTTCCGTAAAACGGGCGATAAGGGACAGAAAATCGCAACGATCGTCTTTAAAGTGGCGTACGTGCTTCTCGTTATCGTGGCGGCGGTTATGGACAACACGCTGGCGTGGGAGATTTCGGATACCTTCAACGGCTTGATGGCGCTTCCCAACCTTATCGGTTTGGTATTCATGGGCGGTTTGGTCGCAAGAATTACCAAAAACTACTTCGACCGTAAAAAGGGCAAGGACGTAGTGCCGATGCTTTCCGCTTACCCCGAACAAAACGAAGAATTTATCGCCGACATTGCTTTGGAAAATGCGGCGGAAGAAACCGCTTCGACAAGCGAAGAAGCGTAAAAATTAAAAAAACTTCATAAAAAAACGCAAAAACCGTTGACTAAACTTTTTCGGTGTGCTATTATATTGTATAATTATTAAATTCAATACGATTTATAGCTTCAATTCGTTTTTTGAATTGAAACGGGGAGGTTGATTTATGGAAATCAAAATCACGAAAACGACGACTCCCAACGAGATGCCGCCGGAAGAGAAATTAGGGTTTGGTAAGGTATTCACCGACCATATGTTCATTATGGACTATGACGAGGGAAAAGGCTGGCACGATGCGCGAATCGTACCCTTTGGCAGAATATCCTTGCACCCCGCGTCAACGGTTTTGCATTACGGCGCGGAAATTTTCGAGGGTTTAAAAGCGTACCGCCGCGAGGACGGCGGCGTACAGCTGTTCAGACCTATGGAAAATATCAAGCGTATGAATAATTCCGCCGAGCGTATGAGCTTGCCCCTTTTAGACGAGCAGGACGCTTTGGAAATTTTGGAAACTTTCGTAAGATTAGAAGAACGGTTCGTTCCCAAGTCCTTCGGGACTTCGCTGTATCTCCGTCCGTTTATGTTCGGGAACGACGAGGCGTTGGGGGTACACGCGGTAAAGAGCGCGACCTTTATGCTGATAGCGTCCCCCAGCGGAAGCTATTACGCCGAGGGTATCAATCCCGTTAAAATCATGATTGAAAACGAGGACGTACGAACGGTACGCGGCGGTACGGGCTACGCGAAGTGCGGGGGTAACTACGCGGCGAGCACGCGTGCGGGCGAAAGAGCGGCGAAGAAAGGCTATTCGCAGGTGCTTTGGCTGGACGGCGTGGAAAGAAAGTATATCGAAGAAGTGGGCGCGATGAACGTTATGTTCAAAATCGACGGCGAAATCGTAACGCCGATGCTCACGGGTTCGATTCTCCCCGGCATTACGAGAAAGAGCTGTATCGAGGTATTGAAGTCGCTGGGCTATAAAGTAAGCGAACGACTGCTTTCGGTAGACGAGCTGGTAGAGGCTATGAAAAACGGCAAGTTAGAAGAGGCTTGGGGCTGCGGAACGGCGGCGGTCGTATCGCCGATCGGGAAGCTTGCGTACGGCGACGACGAGTATATTATCAACGAGGGTAAAATCGGCGAGGTTACGCAAAAGCTGTACGATATCCTGACGGGGATTCAGTGGGGCAAGGTGGAAGATACCTTCGGCTGGGTTCATAAATTATAAGCGGGTGCGCCCGTGAGGGGGCAAGGGTATTATTTTCCATAAAAATATCGGAAAAAGTTGAAAAAACCGCATACTACCTCTTGACAAAATCGAGAAAGTAGTATAAAATAGATATAATCATTATTTATAAAGGCATTGACGGGAAAAAAATCCGTGTGCTCCGTAAAAAACAGAGAGTCGGCGTTAGGTGTAAGCCGACACGGTCCACGGAATATAGCTCCTCCCCGAGCCTCCGAGAGAACGGCTTGAAAAAGCTTATTAGATTCGGACGGGTTTCCCCCGTTACAGGGAAAGTCTTTTCAGGACACGAGTGGGTGAACGGCGTTCACCAAGCAGAGTGGTACCGCGGAGAATAACAAAAAGCTTCGTCTCTTTCCCAAGCGTTTTATCGGCGTGCGGAAACGAGGCGATTTTGTGTATAACTCAAAAAACGAGGACGACAATGAAGAACAGTCAAAAATACGTAAAACAATATTTCACCCCGCAGGGGGTTACGATGGATTGGGTGAAAAAGTCCGCCATTGAAAAACCGCCCGTGTGGTGCAGCGTCGATTTACGCGACGGCAATCAGGCGTTGATTATTCCGATGAGCTTGGAAGAAAAGCTGGAATTTTTCACCCTCCTTTGCAAAATCGGGTTCAAGGAAATCGAAGTGGGCTTCCCCGCGGCAAGCGAAACGGAATACGAATTCTGCCGTGCGCTTATCGAAAGAAAGCTTATTCCCGATGACGTTACCATTCAGGTACTCACGCAGTCGCGCGAGCATATCATTGCCAAGACCTTTGAGGCGTTAAAGGGCGCGAAGAATGCGATCGTGCATTTGTATAATTCCACCTCCGTGGCACAGCGCGAGCAGGTGTTCAAGCGTTCGAAGCAGGAGATTATCGATATTGCCGTATTCGGTGCGAAGCTTTGCAAGGAGTATCAGGAAAAGGCGGAAGGGAATTTCCGTTTGGAATATTCGCCCGAAAGCTTTACGGGTACGGAGCCTGAATTTGCGGCGGAAATCTGTAACGCAGTGCTCAATATTTGGCGGCCGACGGCGGATAAAAAGGCGATTATCAACCTGCCCGTAACGGTGGAGAACTCGATGCCGCACGTGTACGCAAGTCAGGTCGAATATATGTGCAAGAATTTGATAAACCGCGAAAACGTCGTGATTTCGCTGCACCCGCATAACGACCGCGGTTGTGCGGTAGCGGACAGCGAGATGGGCTTGCTTGCAGGCGGCGACAGAATAGAGGGTACGCTGTTTGGCAACGGCGAGCGTACGGGTAACGTCGATATCGTTACTTTGGCGTTGAATATGTATTCGCAGGGTGTTGACCCGAAGCTGGATTTTTCCGATTTACCCTCGATCACCGAGGTGTACGAGCGCGTAACGAGAATGAAAGTGAGCGAAAGACAGCCGTACAGCGGACAGTTGGTGTTTGCGGCGTTCTCGGGTTCGCACCAAGACGCGATTGCGAAAGGTATGAAATATCGGGTGGAAAGGAATACGGGGACTTGGACCGTGCCTTATCTCCCGCTCGACCCTGCCGACGTGGGCAGAGTGTACGAGGCGGACGTTATCCGCATCAATTCGCAGTCGGGAAAGGGCGGTATTGGGTATATCCTCGAAACGCAGTTTAAGCTGATACTTCCCCCGAAAATGCGCGAGCAGTTCGGTTATCACGTCAAGAGCATTTCCGACCACGAACACAGAGAGCTTGCTTCGAAAGAGGTATACGACATATTCCTGCGCGATTTCGTCAATTTGACGGAGAAGCTGAACGTGTTGGAAGCGGGCTACGAGGAAACGGAAACGGGGCTTGTGAAAGGCAAAATCGTTATCGAATACGCGGGCAAAGCGGAAACGGTGGAAGTGGAAGGCAACGGCAGACTCGATTGCGTGAGTATGGCAATCAAGCAGGTAACGGGCAAGGACTACGTGTTGGAAAATTACGTCGAGCACGCGCTGGAAGAGAAATCGACCTCGCAAGCGGCTTCGTATATCTGTATCGTATCCAACGGCAAGCCGTACTGGGGCGCGGGTATTCACACCGATATTATGACCTCGTCGGTGAGAGCGTTGGTATCCGCCGTAAACCGTATGCTGTAAAATGAAGAATATGCTACGAAATACGGCGTCAGACTTGCGTTTTGCCTCGCTCGTTTACTATTTGTAAACTCCCGTCGGCAAAGCCGCGTCTTCCTTGTCTTTCTTGCATCTTGCTTCATTTTACTTCGCTTGAAACGGCAAGGAGAAAAACTATTTCAAACAATTAAGGAGAGAAAAAACATATGAAATTAACGGGTGCGCAAATTTTAATAAAAACCCTCATTGAACAGGGCGTTACCGACGTGTTCGGTTACCCCGGGGGACAGGTTATCAATATTTATGACGCGCTGTATCAATATAAAGACGAAATCAATCACGTTTTAACGGCGCACGAGCAGGGCGCGGCACACGCCGCCGACGGCTATTCCCGCGCGACGGGCAAGGTGGGCGTTTGTATCGCAACCAGCGGTCCGGGCGCGACCAACCTCGTTACGGGTATCGCGACCGCTATGCTCGACTCTATCCCGATGGTAGCAATCACGGGCAACGTGCCTTGTTCGCTCATCGGTAAGGACAGCTTCCAAGAAATCGACATTACGGGCGTAACCCTGCCCATCACCAAGCATAATTTCTTCGTCAACAAGATAGAGGACTTGGCGGACACCATTCGCGAGGCGTTCTCGATTGCAAAATCGGGCAGACCGGGACCTGTACTCGTCGATATTCCCAAGGACGTGCAGGTGGGCAGTTACGAATACGAACCGCAACCGATCGTAGAGAAAATTCCTTTGCCCAAGGTAGAGGAAAGCTTAATTGAAGAAGCGGCGAAGCTTATCAATGCGTCGAAGCGTCCGTATATCTATATCGGCGGCGGCGCGGCAGGGCTTGGAATGGGCGAGGCTATCGTCGAGTTCGCAAATAAAATCGACGCGGTTATCGGCTGTTCGTTTATGGGTCTTTCGGCTGTGCCCCAAGAGAGCGAGCGTTTCCTCGGTATGCAGGGTATGCACGGGCATTACGCTTCGTCTATGTCGCAAAACGAAGCCGACCTTATCCTGGCAGTGGGCGTGCGTTTCTCCGACCGTGCGACGGGCAACGTTTCCAAATTCGCAAAGCAAAGCAAAATCATTCAGCTTGACCCCGATTGCGCGGAAATCAATAAAAACGTACGCGTAGATTTAGGGCTCGTGGGCGACGTATACGATTCGTTCAGCCGTATCGTAGAAAAGTGCGAAAAGAAGAGCAGTCCCGAATGGATTTCCCGCGTTCGTCAGCTCAAAGCGGAAGAGCTTGCCTTTGAGGAAGAAATCGCGCAGGCGGACAAATCCCCGCTTACCCCCAAACAGGTATTCGATATTATCAATGCGGAAAAGCCCGCGGGCACGATTATCACGACGGACGTAGGTCAGCACCAAATGTGGACGGCGCAATACGTAACCTTCGACCGTCCCCGTCGGTTCGTATCGAGCGGCGGCTTGGGTACGATGGGCTTCGGCTTGGGCGCGGCAATGGGCGCGTACGTAGCGACCAAAGACCCCACGGTTTTGATTACGGGCGACGGAAGTTTCGGTATGAACCTCAACGAGCTGGCAACCGCAGTTACTTATAAAATCCCCGTTGTAATAGTGCTTATGAACAACGGCGTGTTGGGTATGGTTCGGCAGTGGCAAACGCTGTTCTTTGGCAAACGGTATTCGAACACGGTGCTGGAAAGAAAGACCGACTTCGTTGCGCTCGCCAAGGCGTTCGGTGCGGAAGCGTATTTAGCGGAAACGCCCGTAGAGTTTAGAAAAGCGTTCGTGGCGGCGGTGAAATCGGGCAAGCCCGTCGTAATCGACGCGCGTATCGACAAGGACGAAATGGTATTGCCGATGCTGCCCCCCGGCGGAGCAATCAGCGATATTATCACGAAAGTGTAAAAAGCGAAAAGCGCAAAAAAGCAAAACGCAGTTTTGCGCTAAATACCGCGTAGCGGTCAATCGCTATGGCGAACAACGACAAAGTAAATGCAAAATGCAAAATTATTGACGAGCATTTTAACGATTACTAATTCAAGGTAGGATTACATTATGGAAAACAATAAATTCGTAATTGCAGTATACGTAGACAACAAGGCGGGCGTACTGACGAGAGTTACGGGTATGTTTACTCGCCGCGGTTTTAATATCGACGCGCTTACCGTGGGGGAAACCGAACACTCCGAATATTCCCGTATCACGATTTGTATGAGCGGGGACGACTACGCAAAAGCGCAAATGATCAATCAGCTGAAAAAATTGCTGGTCGTGAAAAAGGTTGAAGTGCTTGAAGACGAGCCTATCAAGCGTGAGCTGATGCTGATTAAAGTCAAGAACGAATCGGTCAACAGAAGCGAAATTATGACGGCGGTGGACGTGTTCCGCGCAAGCGTTATCGACTATTCCACCGAGGGTATGTGTATCGAAGTAACGGGCAATCCGTCCAAGATCGACGCGTTCGTGAAATTGATGCAGCCGTTCGGGATTCTCGAAATGTGCCGTACGGGTATCGTCGCACTCGATAGAGGAACTTCCACTCTTTTTTCCAAATAACAAAATAAAAAATAAAAATAAAAATAAAATTTATAAAGGACAGGAACAAAATTATGGCAAACAGAATTTTTTATCAACAGGATTGTGATTTAAACAAGCTCAACGGCAAGACGGTAGCGATCATCGGTTACGGTTCGCAGGGCCACGCGCACGCGCTCAACCTCAAAGATTCGGGCGTTAAGGTTATCGTCGGTTTGTATAAGGGCAGCAAGAGCTGGGAAAAGGCTGAAAAGCAGGGCTTGACCGTTATGACGGCGGCGGAAGCGGCGAAAGCGGCGGATTTGATTATGATTCTTATCAACGACGAGAAGCAGGCGAAGCTGTACAAAGAAAGCATTGAACCCAACCTTACCGAAGGCAAGACCTTGGCGTTTGCGCACGGCTTCAACATTCATTTCGGCTGCATTAAGCCCCCGAAGCTCGTCAACGTTATCATGTTTGCTCCCAAGGGCCCCGGTCATACGGTACGCAGCGAATACCAGGTAGGCAAGGGCGTGCCCTGTCTTATCGCGGTTGAGCAGGACGCAACGGGCGACGCGCTCGATATCGGTTTGGCGTACGCGCTGGGTATCGGCGGTGCGAGAGCGGGCGTTTTGGAAACGAATTTCAGAACGGAAACGGAAACCGACTTGTTCGGCGAACAGGCAGTACTTTGCGGCGGTGTTTGCGCGCTGATGCAGGCGGGCTTCGAAACGCTTGTAGAAGCAGGCTACGACCCTCGTAACGCATACTTCGAATGTATCCACGAAATGAAGCTCATTGTTGACCTTATCTATCAGAGCGGTTTCGAGGGTATGCGCTATTCGATTTCCAACACGGCGGAATACGGCGACTATATCACTGGCCCGAAGATTATCACCGAGGAAACGAAGAAGGCTATGAAGAAGGTATTGAAGGATATCCAAGACGGTACTTTCGCAAAAGACTTCCTTTTGGATATGTCCGACGCAGGCTCGCAGGTACACTTCAACGCAATGAGAAAGATTGCGGCGGAGCACCCTTCCGAAGTAGTCGGCAAGGATATCAGAAAGCTGTATAGCTGGGCGGATGAAGAGAAGTTCATCAACAACTAATTCACACGGCAATATATTCGTAAAAATCGGAACGCGCCCTCGGTCATGAACCTCGGGCGCAACCCGACTTTTACGGCGACTTTTAGGTAAACGACAATGATTAAAGAACAAATTGTAGACGGATTTCACAATGCGCCTCACCGCTCGCTGTATCACGCGTTGGGGCTTACGGACGAAGAACAGTCCCGCCCGCTTATCGGCGTGGTTTGTTCGTATAACGAGATAGTTCCGGGACATATCAACCTCGACAAAATCGCCCAAGCGGTAAAAATGGGCGTGGCGATGGCAGGCGGTACGCCTATTATGTTCCCCGCAATCACCGTTTGCGACGGTATCGCTATGGGACATACGGGTATGAAATACTCCCTCGTTACCCGCGACTTGATTGCCGATTCGACGGAAGCAATGACTTTGGCGCACGGCTTCGACGGCTTGGTTATGATTCCCAACTGCGACAAGAACGTGCCCGGGCTTTTGATGGCGGCGGCGCGACTCAATATCCCCACCGTGTTTGTCAGCGGCGGACCTATGCTCGCGGGCAGAGTAGGCGGGAAAAAGCGTTCGCTTTCGAGTATGTTCGAGGCGGTCGGCGCGTACAAGGCGGGCAAGATCGACGAAAATCAGCTTTGCGAATTTGAAAAGAAAGTATGCCCTACCTGCGGTTCCTGTTCGGGTATGTATACGGCAAATTCCATGAACTGCTTGACCGAAGTACTCGGTATGGGCTTGCGCGGTAACGGTACGATTCCCGCGGTGTATTCCTCGCGTATCGAGCTTGCGAAGCACGCAGGTATGCAGGTAATGGAGCTCGTGAAAAAGAATATCCGTCCCCGCGATATTATGACCGCTTCCGCAATCAGAAACGCGATTACGGCGGATATGGCGCTCGGCTGTTCGACGAACAGTATGCTGCACCTGCCCGCAATCGCCAACGAATGCGGTGTGAAATTCGATTTGGACGAAGTGAACGAAATCAGCGAAAGAACGCCGAACCTGTGCCACCTTGCGCCTGCGGGTCCTACTTATATGGAAGACCTTAACGAGGCGGGCGGGGTATACGCGGTGCTCAAAGAGCTGGAAGCACTCAACCTGATCGACACGGGGGTTATGACTTGTACGGGCAAGACGATGAAAGAAAATCTTGTCGGCGTAGAGAATTTGGATACCGAGGTTATCAGAAAGCCTGAAAACGCGTTCGGTAAGACGGGCGGTATCGCCGTATTGAAAGGCAATCTTGCGCCCGACGGGTGCGTTGTCAAGCGTGCGGCTGTGGCAAGCGAAATGCTGGTACACGAGGGCCCTGCCAAGGTATTCGAGAGCGAAGAGGAATGTATTTCGGCAATTTACGGCGGAAAAATCGTCAAGGGCGACGTAGTGGTAATTCGTTACGAGGGCCCTGCGGGCGGTCCCGGTATGCGCGAAATGCTTTCGCCCACTTCCGCGATTGCGGGCATGGGCTTGGATAAAGACGTCGCGTTGATTACGGACGGCAGATTCTCGGGCGCAACGCGCGGCGCTTCGATCGGGCACGTATCCCCCGAAGCGGTTTCGGGCGGACCGATTGCTTACGTGAAAAACGGCGATATCATTTCTATTGATATTCCAAACTATAAAATCGAACTCAAAGTTTCGGACGAAGAGCTTGCAAAGCGCAAGAAAGAAACCGTCTTAAAGAAAAAAGAAGTTTCGGGTTACTTGAAACGGTATGCGGCGCAGGTAAGCTCGGCTGATAAAGGCGCGATTATTAACAGAATGTAACGACAATTCCGTAAGGGAAAAAAGGAAAAGCATTATGGCAATGACAATGACGCAAAAAATTCTCGCAAAACACGCGGGATTAGACAAGGTAGAGGCGGGACAGCTCGTACTCGTCAACGTGGATCGCGTGTTGGGGAACGATATTACTTCTCCCGTTGCGATTAAAGAATTCGACCGTATCGGTGCGAAAGACGTGTTCGATAAGGACAAAGTAACGATGGTTATGGATCACTTCGCGCCCAACAAGGATATTAAGGCGGCGGTGCAGTGCAAGACCTGCCGTGATTTTTGCGAAAAGCACGAGGTTACGCATTTTTACGACGTGGGCAGAATGGGTATTGAACACGCCCTGCTTCCCGAAAAGGGTTTAGTCGTGCCCGGGGACGTCGTGATCGGCGCGGACTCGCATACCTGCACCTACGGCGCGCTCGGCGCGTTTTCGACGGGCGTCGGCTCGACGGATATGGCTTGCGGTATGGCGACGGGCAAGGCTTGGTTCAAAGTGCCGTCCGCGATTAAATTCGTGCTCAAAGGCAAACTGAACAAATACGTGTCGGGTAAGGACGTCATTTTGCACATTATCGGTAAAATCGGCGTGGACGGCGCGTTGTATAAGTCTATGGAGTTCGTCGGCGAGGGGGTAAAAGCCTTGACCGTGTTCGACCGTTTGACCATTTCGAATATGGCGATAGAGGCGGGTGCAAAGAACGGTATTTTCGAAGTGGACGAACAGACGGAAGCGTATATTAAAGAACGCTCCGACCGCGAATACGCCGTGTATAAAGCGGACGAGGACGCAGTTTACGACGAAACCTACGAAATTGATTTGTCGCAAATCAAATCGACGGTGGCGTTCCCGCACCTGCCTGAAAACACGAAAACCTTTGACGAAATCGGCGAGGTCGCGATCGACCAAGTCGTTATCGGTTCGTGTACGAACGGGCATTATAAAGACCTTGAAGAAGCGGCGGAAATTTTGAAAGGCAAAAAGGTTGCTAAGCGCGTACGCGCGATTGTGATTCCCGCAACGCAGGATATTTATTTGAAAGCCATTGAAAACGGGTTGGTGAGAATATTTATCGAAGCGGGCTGCGTCGTTTCCACGCCGACCTGCGGACCTTGTCTTGGCGGGTATATGGGTATTCTCGCGGCGGGCGAAAGAGCGGTGGCAACGACGAATCGAAACTTCGTCGGGCGTATGGGCCACGTCGAGAGCGAGGTGTATTTGGCTTCGCCTGCGGTGGCGGCGGCGAGCGCGATTGCAGGTAAAATCGCTAATCCTATTGCAATTATGGGTAAATAAACAAAATGCGTATATACGTCGCAATACGGCGTTGCGCTGCGTTTTCCTCGCTCGTTTACGATTAGTAAACGTCCCGTCGGAAAGCCTCGCGCGCCTTGTCTTGCTCGTATCTCCGCATTTTAAGGTATATGTATAGATTTGAGGTAAAAAACAATGATTTTCAACGGTAAAGCAATCAAATACGGCGATAACGTCGATACCGACGTTATTATTCCCGCTCGTTATCTGAACACGAGCGATCATAAAGAGCTTGCAAGCCATTGTATGGAAGACATCGACAAGGATTTCACGAAAAAGGTGGAAGCGGGCGACGTGATGGTGGCGGGCTACAACTTCGGTTGCGGTTCTTCCCGCGAGCACGCGCCGATTGCGATTAAAGCGAGCGGTATCTCGCTTGTTATCGCAAGGAGCTTTGCGCGTATTTTCTATCGTAATTCTATCAATATCGGGCTTGCGATCGTGGAATGCGACGAGGCGGTGGACGGGATTTCCGAGGGCGACAAGGTGGAAGCCGACCTCGACAACGGCGTTATCTACAATCGCACGACGGGCAAGAGCTTTAAAACGCAGCCTTTCCCTGCGTTCATTCAAAAAATTATCGCAAACGGCGGTTTGGTAGCTTCCATTCAGAAAGGAGAAATCGTATGAAAAAGTATAAAATCGGGTTATTGCGCGGGGACGGTATCGGCCCTGAAATCGTAGACAGCGCGGTGCGCGTGCTTGAAGCGGTCGGCAAAAAATATGCTATCGAGTTTTCGTTCACGCCCTATTTAATCGGTGGTGCGGCGATTGACGCTTGCGGTGAGCCGTTGCCCAAGGAAACGGTAGAGGGCTGTTTGGCGTCCGATTCCGTGTTGCTCGGTGCGGTCGGCGGTCCGAAATGGGATAATTTGGCGGGGAATATCCGTCCTGAAAAGGCGTTGTTGGGGATTCGTGCGGCGATGGGGCTGTTTACGAATTTACGCCCGGCAAAATTATATCCCGCACTCAAAGACGAGTGCCCGCTTCGCAGCGATATCGTAGCGAACGGGTTTGATATTATGATTGTACGCGAGCTGACGGGCGGTATTTATTTCGGCGAAAGAGGGTACCGCGAGGGCAAGTACGGCGAAGAGGCGTACGACACCGAGGCGTACAGCCGTATGGAAATAGAGCGGATTGCGCGCGTGGCGTTTGAAACGGCGAGAAAGCGCAATAAAAAGCTGACGAGTATCGACAAGGCGAACGTTTTGGAAACTTCTCGTTTATGGCGTAAAATCGTGCACGAAATGGCGAGTGAATATCCCGACGTTACGGCGAGCGATATGCTCGTGGATAACGCGGCGATGCAGCTCGTTAGAAATCCGTCGCAGTTCGACGTTATCGTAACGAGTAATATGTTCGGGGATATTTTATCAGACGAGGCTTCGCAAATCACGGGTTCTATCGGTATGCTTCCTTCCGCTTCGCTTGGCGAGGGGACGAGAGGATTGTACGAGCCTATCCACGGTTCTGCGCCCGATATCGCAGGACAAAACAAGGCGAACCCGATTGCGACGATATTGTCGGCGGCGATGATGCTCTTGTACGCGTTCGATGAAAAAGAGGCGAGCGAGGCAATCGTTTCGGCGGTGGATAAAGCGTTGAACGAGGGGTTGCGGACGGCAGACCTTGCGCGCGGTGAAACGAAAGCGTTGACCACGACAGAGATGACAGACGAGATTATTAAGAGATTATAATTCTTTTGGAAGTACAAAAAAATGAACAAAAGTAAATTGAATGCAATTTACGACGGACTGTGTTTGACGAGCGTGTTTTTCAAGGTAACGGAAAAGCCGCTCTTCAAAGCGTTTACGGCGTATATACAAGCGGACGCGGACGCGAAGAAAAAAGCTTACGCGGCGTTCGTTTCGCATATTTACGAGGGGGGCGGATCGCTGACCGAACTCGTAAAAAAGGAAATTTCCGAGGACGAAAACATATTCGTAAAAAGTGTTGCGCACGACAAGAAATTACCCGCTTGCATTGAAAAATCAGTGAAGCGGGAGCTTGCCGTGTTTTCGAAATTCGGGGTGTTGAAGCCGACCGATTTCGCTGCGGATATGGGCGCGGAAAAGGCGGAGCTTCCCGCGTTTGAAAGCGTGAAAGCGGACATGGGTGCCTTCTATCGCGAAAGATTAGCGGGTTTACACAAATACGGCTACGGCATTTTCTCGTCGCACGGTATGTTTAGATTATCCGACGATAAGGAAATCGAACCGATCGTCAGTGCGGATAAAATCAGTATGGACAGCTTCGTGGGTTACGAGGAAGAACGGGCAAAAGTGGTGGCGAATACCCGCGCGTTCGTGGAAGGCAGACCTGCCGCAAATACCCTGCTTTGCGGGGACGCGGGTACGGGTAAATCCTCTACGGTCAAAGCGGTGGCGAACGCCTTTTTCGACGAAGGGGTACGCCTTATCGAACTTCGAAAAGACCAGCTTTCGTTTTTGCCGTACGTGATGGGCAAGATAAGCGGAAATCCGCTGAAATTTATCGTGTTTATCGACGATTTATCCTTCAATCAGAACGACGATAATTTCAGTATGCTCAAAGCAGCGTTAGAGGGTTCGGCGAGTGCGAAAGCCGAGAACGCGGTCATTTATGCGACGAGCAACCGTCGGCACATTATCAAAGAAAGCTTTGGCGATCGCGACGGCGACGACGTGCATAGAAACGATACATTGCAGGAAACGCTGTCGCTTTCCGAACGGTTCGGGCTCGTGGTGTTATTCTCGAAGCCGAGCAAGCAGTTATATTTAGAAATCGTGCGCGAGCTTGCGGAAAAATACAGCGTGGAATTACCCCAAGCGCAGTTAGAAATTCAAGCGGAAGCGTTTGCCTTGAAGAAAGGCAGTCGTTCAGCCCGCTGTGCAGAACAGTTTATAGACAGTTTGTTATAAGAATGGAGGCAAGAACAATGCTTACGATCGATAACGTATACAGAGCAAGTAACGCGCTCAAAGGCGTAATCAGAAAAACGGACGTCATTTACGCACCCAAGCTTTGCAAGGGCGTTGACTTGTACTTAAAAACGGAAAACCTGCAAGTTACGGGTTCGTTCAAGGTACGCGGCGCGTATTATAAAATGACGAAGCTTTCCGAGGAAGAAAAACAGCGCGGTGTAATCGCCTGCTCGGCGGGTAACCACGCGCAGGGCGTAGCGCTTGCGGCGCAGAAAAACGGTATCAAAGCCGTTATTTGCTTACCCGACGGCGCACCGATTTCCAAGGTGGAGGCAACCAAGTGCTACGGCGCGGAAGTCTGTCTTGTCGAGGGTGTTTACGACGACGCGTATAACAAGGCGTTACAGCTTCGCGATGAAAAAGGGTATACCTTTATTCATCCATTCAATGACGAGGACGTCATCGCAGGGCAAGGCACAATTGCCTTGGAGCTTGCGGAACAAATTCCCGATTTGGACGCGGTTTTAGTACCTATCGGCGGGGGCGGTTTAATTTCGGGTATCGCGTATACCATTAAAACGCTCAATCCGAAAGTAAAGGTGTACGGCGTACAGGCGGCGGGCGCACCGTCGATGAAGAACGCCGTGGAGCACGGTCATATTGAAACGCTTGCGGGCGTTTCCACGATTGCGGACGGTATCGCCGTCAAGACCCCCGGGGAACATACCTACGATATTTGCAGTAAATACGTGGACGAGATTGTAACGGTTACCGACGACGAAATTTCCGCGGCAATTTTGGCGCTTATGGAACAGCATAAGCTGGTTACCGAGGGCGCGGGCGCAGTACCCGTCGCGGCGGCGATGTTCAATAAAGTCGATTTAAAAGGCAAAAAAGCGGTGTGCGTTTTGTCGGGCGGGAATATCGACGTAACGATTTTATCGCGCGTAATCAAGCGCGGACTTTTGATGTCGGGCAGAAGCTGTCAGCTTATGATAGAGCTGATGGATAAACCCGGTCAGCTCAAAAACGTATCGCGTATTATCGCGGACTTGGGCGGTAACGTAACTTCCGTCCACCACGAGCGTGCGAATGAGGGCTCGGACGTCAACGGCTGTTATTTGCGTATCGTTTTGGAAACGAGGAATTACGAGCATATCGCGCAAATCCGCCAAGCCCTGACCGAATACGGCTTTAAGCTTTTATAAGATTAGAAGTCAAGAAACTTAGTTTCTTGCGGAGTGCAGAGGCAGAGCCTTTGCGCCTCGACGGCAGTCGCGCCCATAGGGCGTTATAGCCCCCATAAAGCAAAACGAAGTTTTGCGCTAAATACCGCGTAGCGGTCAATCGCTATGGCGAAAAATCAAAAAGAGGTATAAAAACAAATGGAATTAAAAAAAGTAGCGACGGAAAAAGCACCTGCGGCGATTGGGCCCTATTCACAGGCAATCGTGTGCGGAGAAATGGTATTCACTTCGGGACAAATCCCCATTAACCCCGCAAGCGGGAACGTCGAGGCAACGACCATCGAGACGCAAACGGAACAGGTAATGCAAAACCTTGGCGAAGTGCTCAAAGAAGCGGGTAGTTCGTTTGAAAAAGCGGTAAAGACGACCTGCTTTTTAGCGGATATAGCGGATTTCGCGGCGTTTAACGCGGTGTATGCGAAATACTTTACGACGAAGCCTGCAAGAAGCTGCGTCGCGGTAAAAGACCTGCCCAAAGGCGTAAAAGTGGAAGTGGAAGTTATCGCAACCCTTTAACAACTTTTTACTTTATAGGAGAAATAATGATATATCTGCTTAGTGATTTACACGGAGAGTGGAAACAGGGGCTTTCCGAGTATTTGGAAAGACGGCAAAAGGGTGACCTTTTGATTGTTTTAGGCGACGTGGGTTTGAAGTTCGAAAAAAACCAAGAGAACGAGCTTTTCACACAAAAATTTTTGCGGATAGACAAGCCGATTGCGATAATTGACGGCAATCACGACAATCACGCGTACCTGAATGCGTTTCCGCAAGAGGAATGGTGTGGCGGAACGGTCAACCGTCTTTCGGAATATATCGTTAGATTGAGGCGCGGGCAAATCTTTCAAGTGCAGGGGCAAACGTTTTTCGTAATGGGCGGTTGTAAAAGCTCGGCGATTTGGAAGGAAAAGGGGTTATGGTACGAAGGGGAAGAACCCACTCGCGAGGAAGTACTGTCGGCGTATGGTAATTTGCGTTTATACGCGAATAAAGTGGATTATATTTTAACGCATAAATATCATCCCGATATGCAAAGCGACGACAAGGCGAGTTTAGACGGATTAAAGGAATATATAGATAGAAACGTTACATTTAAACACTGGTATGCAGGGCATTGGCACAAAGAACTTGTCTTTGACGAACGGCATACGATTGTATACGATAAACTTGTTTGCATAGAATAGAACAATAAAAAACGCTCGGTATAAAAACCGAGCGTTTTCTATTGTGTATACAGAAACAAATGCGAGCGAGAGCGCGCATTTGTCAAAACCCACCTGCTATGCAGGTGGTAAATAGCTTTAGCTTCAAGCCTTGCCTTTACTATACAAAAAAGCTCCTTTGTGCTAAACTAAATGTACGACTCGCAACCGTATATAAAGAAAGCACAAAGGAGGACATTGAAATGAAAAACCAAAACAATGACACATTTAGTTTAGCACACACAAGGTGGAAATGTCAATACCATATCGTGTTCACGCCAAAATATCATAGAAAAATAATTTATGGGGCATTGCGTGAGGATATAGGGAAGATATTGAGAGAATTGTGCGACAGGAAACAAATAGAGATAATAGAAGCTCACGCAATGCCTGATCACATACACATGTTGGTAAGCAGACCGCCGAATGAGAAAATATCAGAGTTTATGGGATATTTGAAAGGTAAGAGTACTATGATAATATTCGAGCGGTATGCGCATATGAAATATAAAGTAGGGAATCGACATTTTTGGTCGAGAGGTTATTACGTAAGTACGGTAGGCGGAAACAAGCAAGCCGTACAGAAGTATATCCAAAACCAAGAAAGCGAAGATTTGATTTCCAACCAAATCAGTATGGTAGAATATTACGACCCATTTAAGAAATGGTTGGAATCAAATTCAAAAAAGAAAGATAAAAAGAAAAAGTAAATCACGGCTTGCTTGTATGCGGTAGGCGAGTTAGCGTGGCACTGGGGTGCCGTGCCGGTATTCACGCACTTTAGTGCGCAAAATAAAGCCCCCACTTCTAGTGGGGGATATTTACT
>JAZNDR010000016.1:0-11995 GCA_045588185.1 Candidatus Scatosoma sp.
CCATAGCAATTACAATGCCTGTAATATCAAGCATAATATATTTTATTCCATCCTTATTTATCAGTCCGATGATTCCCATAATTATACTTAAAACAATACAAAAAAACAACATTCTATTAAAGGCTTTATCATAGAAATCTCTATATAAGCACATTAATAAAATAGCGGCTATCATCATAATACCAACGGAAATTGTCCCATTAAATGATTGAAAATAAAATCCACTGGAAAATAGTAATAATACGTATAACAAAATCAAAGCACTTATTTCTTTTAATGCCTTTATGTTTAATTTTAATACCGTTCTCCCAAACATAAAAAGTCTCCGTGTACTTTTGCCATATTTTCTATGGTATATTTTTCAATTATCTTTAAAGAATTAAGACTGAACTCATCCGCTCTTTCAAGCGATAACAGTATTTTTTTTCTCAACTCATTTACATTGTTTACTGGAACAATATAACCATTTATATCATTTTTAACAAGTTCTAACCCTGCAATACATTTATCCGTCGTAATCACTGGCAAACCATTTGACATCGCTTCATTTATTACCAATCCCCAAACATCTTCTCTTGTCGGCAAAACAAAAACATTCGCCATTTGATAGTATTCGTTTAAATCTGCCTTACTTTTAAAGCCAACAAAATAAATATTACTCAAATGCAATTCTTCTTTCAGGGCAATATACTCCTGCGTGGGAACACCGCCAACAAAGCAAATTGCTATGCCTTTCGACATATTTGAAGCGGCTTTTATCAGTAAATCAAAACCTTTTCTATGAATAAATTGTCCAACTGCCAATATTACCTTTTTTTCTTTTATCCCAAACATTCCACGGAGTTCCGCTTTTCTTTCTTCCGTTGGTGCATTTTTTAAAATTGCCTTCTGCTTGATAGAAGTAAAGGGATATCTATATATTCTATTTTTTTCCGCCCCATAGGTTATATAATAATGATCGTGCTCCTTTGCCGTACTGAAATAACCTTGCGCACCTTGAATAAAATATTTTTTCAGCTTCTCTTTAAATCCTTTTCCGTCTTTCGCAAATCCCCCATCACTTTCAAGATAATAAGGAATTTTTTTTCTACGCATATACCTTATAGCAATCATACCCGTTGGGGAAGTAAAACTCGCACAAATAATCTTATCAAACTTCCCTTTTTTAATCACTTTTTTTATGCCAAAACAAATAGCAGTATCTGTATTGATAGAAATCCCTTTAAGAAAAACACCTGCGAAATTCTCAAATTTATAATTCAGCCAAGATTTGTCCCTTTCATTGGAAGTCCTTTTTTCAAAAGCAACCGTTAACTGACAATATTTCCCCAGTTCGTTAAAAAAGTCTACGCGATAGGGAGATGGTACATTCGTTATAAATAAGACTTTCATTTTATTCCTCGTACAGTTTTGAATACTGCGTTACTGCCATTCTTTTATCAAAATATTCGTTATTTAAAATAGATGTTTTGACATCCAATTTACGCAAGATGTTTACAACGGCTTCCAAATCCCCTTTTTCAACCACACATTCCGATGGCACGCTTTCTACGCTTCCACCCGTTTTGTATGTGATTACGGGAGTTCCGCAAGCTTGTGCCTCTAAATTTACAGTCGGATAATTATCCTCATAAGTCAAATTCACAAACACGTCGGCGGCAGTGTAAATTTCCGCCAACTCTTTCACACTGTTCGTGCGCGTAATTCCTATAATATTTTGAGGCAACAATTTCTTTTGCTCTTCACTTACCCCAACCAAAACAACCTGATATTCGTTATCTACTATTTCCGACAATTTAATAAAATCGTCAAGCCCCTTCCTTTTTTCCCAAACACTTGCTACCCCTAAAATAACCTTCTTCCCTTCTAATTTATACTTAATACGAAAATCACTTTCCGTAGGCTTAAACATCTCTAAATCAATTCCGTTGGGAATAACATCTACAAGATATTCTTTCAAGAAAGACTGTTTTACAAGAGTTGCAAGCCATTTTGACGGCGTAACGAGCGTTAAATTAGGGATACCCGTAAACAAACTCTTTTTTCTTTCGTAATTTTTACGTGAATTGTCTTTCAATAGACTTTGTGGGTAATTTTTTTTCTGCGGGCAAGCAAAACAACCCGTCTGCCATTTATCGCAACCAACAAAATCAAAATACGCACAATGCCCCGTAAACAACCAACAGTCATGCAAAGTCCAAATAATTTTCTTTCCGCAAGTTTTCAGATATTTAAACAGTTCCCCGATATGCAAATAATATCCGTGCAAATTGTGCAAATGTATCACGTCCGGATCGTACTGTTTTATCCACTCTACAAACTTTTTTGTTGCGCGTTTGGAATGAAATGTCGTATCGTCGAATATTCTCGATAAGCCTGCGTGTATTTTCACACCCAAATCCGAACCGATACGGTAAGCGTATTTTTGATATTGCTCTGGCACACATTCTCTTCCATAGGCAATCTTACATTCGTGCCCATTCTTTTCAAGTACCTGAGCAATGTCTGTACATATCCGCCCTGTACTTCTAATTCCGCACACGGAGTTTATCATCAATACTTTCATCGTTTAACCCTTAAAATTGGCGTGTAATATCTCAAAAAACTTTTCTTTAGTAAAATGTTCACGATAAAACGCTTCCGCGTTTTTCCCCATCTTTACCGCTTCCCCGCTTAATACCGCTTCACAGAATAACCGCGCGTTGTTCGCCAACGCTTCCGAATCTTCCGCGCCGCCGCAATATCCGCACTCGGCTCTTGCAACGACTTCCGCGGCTTCGCCGCCGATTGCACCTATAATAGGCTTTCCTGCAGCCATGTAAGTTTGCACTTTCCCTGGCAGTGTCAGAGAGACCACAGGGTCGTCCAACAGCGTTACCAACATCGCGTCCGTCATCGCGTAATATTTCGGCATTTCAGACAACGGCTTTCTACCGTGAAAAATAACCGAAGTCAGCGCTAATTCTTCCGCCAATCGTTTGCAATCTTCCAGCGCAGAACCCTCGCCTACGATATGCCACCGCAAGTTCTCGATATCCCGCGTTTTATCCGCCGCTCGAATAATCGTTTCCACGCTTTGCGCTGAACCGACGTTCCCTGCAAACAGCAAATCAACCGTTCCGTTCGGTTCCTTTTTACAGCTTTCCGCCGAAAATAAATCTTCGGCATACTGCGGTAAATACTCCACCTTATCCTCTTCTATCCCAAACATATCCTTGAAATATTTTCCGAATAATTTAGAAGTAACCAACAGCTTATCAGCACTCTTATAAATTTTATCCGATACTTTACGGTAGTGGTTATATAAAAACGAGCCCCGCTTCACTCCGCCGACTACCAAGCTTTCCGGCCAAAGGTCCATACAGTACAAAACCATACGTGTACCGTGCCGCTTTTTATATTTTACAGCGGCGTTTGCCATCATAATCGGCGAGGTTTGATTCGCAAATACGACGTCGTATTCCCCTTTCAATTTTTTGATATAACGGGTAGATGAAAACGCAAAGCTGTAATAATTGAGGAAGCGAAAAAGGATACCTTTCCTTCGCGCAATCTCAAAACAGCGGTGTATCTTCACGCCGTTCAAAACCTCGTCCCGCTTAGCTTTGCCTTTATACCCCTCGTATACTTTTCCCTCGGGATAATTGGGCGTACCCGTAACGACCGTTACTTCGTGCCCTTGCTTTACCAGCTCTTCACAAAGATCGGTAATTCGAAAAGGTTCGGGATAATAATGTTGAAAAACGACTAAAATACGCATATTCTTTCTCTTCCGCTATTGCTAGGTTACGACTCAACAATCTCTTGTTTTGCTTGCACCGTCTTTTGCGCGGTCGTGCCCTTCCCCATTTCTGCAAATGCCAATGCCGAGGAATAGAACAGCGTTGGCCCGATATTGAAGAAATGACAGTCTAATAAGCTCAACGCCAACAATACGCAAATCGACAGCCCGATAAATATCTTTTCTGCCGTCGGATTCTTTAAAATCAAAAATACTGATTGCACTCTGTGGAACGCGTACGCCGCAACCCCTACGAGCCCGCAAGCGGCACCCATTTGAATCAGCGTATTATGCCAACGCCCAGGGATTATCTCGTTAAACCCGCCCATTTGCGACCAAATCCAGCTCGCGTTTTCACCGTAAGCCAAATCGTTTAACGTATAGAATGACGAACCAAAAATCGGATCTTCTATAAAGATTTGTAACCCTAATTTATAAAGCCGTATTCTTGCGTTAGAATGGAATCCGCTCGCAAACGCCGAAGCAAGCGCTTTATAAGTCAAAATACTCATTACGCCAAGCGTGGCAATCAATACGAAAATGTTGACAATCGTAATCTTTTTCACACGCTTACAGGGCGATTTCGCAAGAATAAATATCAAACAGCCGATATATACCGCCGCCGAACCCAAAATACAGCCCCGCGAACAGGTCAAAACCGAGAAAACGCAAAGCATTACTGCTAACACGTTATACACGATCGGGTGGTCGTTTTTATACACAAAATAAAAGGCAAAAGGGATTCCCATCGAGATCAGCACGCCCATATTATTGTTGATGCCCCAGCCCGTGAAAATATTCCCACGATACAACACGCCGTTTACGAATACTCCGTTCATGAAATACACGCCCACGACTTCAACGCCTACCGCCAGTGCCATTGCGAGCCCGACGTACGCGCAATACCGTTTATCGACGTCCTCCCACTTGATACCGCCGCTCAACAGTATATACGGTACGAAAATTGCAAAAAATTGTATCAATCCAAAGCGAATGTTTTTAAACGCGACCGTCGTATACCCTTTCAAACCAACGCCCGAAAGCACGTACGCAACGCCGAGTGCCAACATGCCCCAAAGCAACTTGCGCTTGGTTTTGAACATTCTCGCGCCCATTTCTTTATCCGCAATCAAACGGTAAATTAACGCCAAAATAATAACGCCCGCCATTATCAAAATCGCACCGCCGCCCGTGGCAAACGAAAATATCGAATTGCCAAACCGACCGGGATTATTTTTAAAATTCGGCGTTATGTAACAGCCGACAATCATCGGCGTATAGCACAAGTAGTCCTTTCCAAAAACGCTTACGAATACCGCGATCGCCGTGAATACTCCGTACGCAATCAGCTCTAACGCAAAAATATTCGCAACCAAAACGATTGCAAAGACCAAAATAATAAACGCTTTCGAATTTAAAAACGCATTGATCTTCTCCACAAAAGGCATTTGCGGCAACTTATAAAATTTTTCCTCTTCCGTAAACTCCATTCCTCAACCGTTCAAACCTGTTTTTATTCTTTCCTACCGACTATTTCCCCTCTAAAACGGGAAAAGAGCGACGAACTCACTGCTCTTCCGCCGCATTCTCCGCCGCATTTCCCTCACGGTTTAATACCACCGCTACCGTCCTGAATATCAGCTTGATATCCAAAGTCAGCGAAGCGTTCCGCACATACTCCGCGTCCATGATCGCTTTATTTTTATAGTATACGTCGTCCCTGCCGCTCACCTGCGCATAACCCGAAATCCCGGGGCGCATTTGGTAAACGCCTAACTGAATTCGCATGCCGTTGCATTTTTCTTCCGTCATTACGAGCGGACGCGGACCGATAATCGACATCGTGCCCCAAAAACTGCACCAAAGTTGCGGAAGCTCGTCCAAAGAAAACCGTCTTAAAAACTTCCCTACTCTCGTATAATATTGCTCGGGATTTTTTAATACCGAAGTCGCCATATCGTGCGGCGTTTCTATCTTCATCGAACGGAATTTATAGCAATTAAACGGCTTACCGTACCGTCCCATTCTCTTTTGCTTGAAGAAAATCGGGCCTTTTGAATCAATTTTGATCGCAATGGCAATAATTAACATAATCGGCGAAAGCACGGCGAGTGCAATCAACGATACGATCATATCGAACGAACGCTTACAAAAACGATAAAACACCCGTTTTTTCTTGTTCGGCTGAAAATTACGGATAAACTCGTCGTAATATTCGTCGGGATATTTTATATTACAATTAAACTCCACGTCCGAAAGAATACATTTTTTGCGCCGCTTGATTTCCTTCTTTTCGGCTTTTCTTTCAAGCTTGACGCTCTTTTTTTTCTCTTTTTCGCCTTTACTCATCTTTTGCTTCACTTCTTTTCGCTAATATTTGGTCTATCTCCAAATAGACGGATTCTCCCGTCGTCAGCAAATAACCGACGGCGCGCTGGGCACGGTATGTGCGTTTCAAAATATTAAACAACTGATTTTGTGATTTTACTCACCGAAACAGACCTCTGTTTCCTCTTATTTTATATAAACTTACAATTCCTCTGTTTACATTTTATCACTTTCGTTTCCGTTTGTCAAGAGGTATAAGCAAAATATCGGAAATTGTATACTTTCGTACCAGCCTTTATCACTCCAAATAAAAAATCCCGTTTTAAAAACGGGATTTTTTTCTTGTCGTAAAAACTTATTTAAGTTCAGCGGTAGCGCCGTTCTCTTTAAGCTTCGCAACGAACGCTTCTGCGTCTGCCTTGGGCATAGCTTCTTTCAACACGCCCATAGCTTCAACTGCTTTCTTCGCGTCAGCAAGGCCAAGACCGGTAGCTTCACGAACAACCTTAATGATTGCAATTTTGTTCGCGCCGATGTCTTTAAGAACAACGTCGAATTCCGTCTTTTCTTCTGCTGCGGGAGCTGCTTCCGCTGCGCCAGCCGTTGCGCCTGCTGCTACGGGAGCTGCTGCGCTTACGCCGAATTCTGCTTCAAGTGCTTTTACAAGTTCGTTCAATTCAAGAACGGTCATAGCTTTTACTTCTTCAATGAGTTTCTGTACGTCCATTTTAATTATCCTCCGATTTTTTTAATGATTTTTAAATTAGAATTTTTTTCGTTTACTTAAAAATTAGTTGTTTTCTTTTGCTTTTGCAATGCTGTCCAAAACGTAAACAAATTTGGAAAGCGAAGACTGGAAGCAGCCAAGCATCTTTGCAATAAGGACTTCCTTGGAAGGAATAGCCGAAAGCGCTTTCACGCCTGCTTTATCCAGATACTTGTTCTCCACGTACGCGCACTTAGGCACGATTTTCTCAACGAGTGCAGGGTTTGCTTTCGTTTCCTTTGCGAAAACCGCCGCACCGCTCGTTTCGTCTGCGCAGAATACCGTCGCAGTCGTTCCGTTGAGGTCTGCGTCGAAATCGGTGATACCGAGTTCATTGAACGCTTTTCTCACGAGCGTGTTTTTGTATACCTTGTATTCGCAGTTTACTTCCTTGAATTTTCTTCTAAGGTCGGTAACTTCCAAAACGGTAAGTTTGTTGTAATCTGCCAAAACGATGGATTTGCTCGCTTGGATTTTTGCTTTGATTTCTTCTACGATTTGCTTTTTAGCTTCTACATTTGCCGACATAATTTACCTCCTTTAAGCGTTTCCGCCTGTCGATAAAAAAATCCCTTACGCCGCACGGCATAAGGACCTTGTGTTTTTATCAAACTTATTTCCTCAAACCTCGACGAGCGGTTTCCCTTCGAACCTTTCGGTACTCGTTTTCTACGGCGATTTATTTTTTACTATGCTATTATATCATCTCCGTCAAAGGCAGTCAAGCTTTTTTAACTGCCTTTGACGAGGAATTTTTATTTTTTGTAGGTTTTTCCTGCCAAAAACGCGGAGATGCGAGCAAGACAAGGCGCGCAAGGCTTTCCGACGGGATGTTTACAAATGGTAAACGAGCAAGGAAAACACAGCGCAACGAAGTATTGCGATGCATATATGCGTTTTTAATTAAAGTTTGGGTAAAACTTTAACACCAGGCCCCATGGTCGAAGCAAGCACAACGCTCTTTACGTACTGACCTTTTGCAGCAGCGGGCTTCGCTTTGATGATTGCGTCCATAAGTGCGGTGAAGTTCTCCACAAGCTTCTCTTTGCCGAAGCTCTTTTTACCGATGGGGCAGTGGATAATAGCGGTTTTGTCAAGTCTGTACTCAACTTTACCAGCTTTAACTTCCTTGATTGCCTTTTCAACGTCCATCGTAACCGTACCGCTCTTGGGGTTAGGCATCAAGCCCTTAGGACCGAGCACACGACCGATACGACCAACCATACCCATCATATCGGGCGTGGTAATGATAACGTCGAAATCGAACCAGTTATCGTTTTGAATCTTTGCGATCATTTCTTCTGCGCCTACGAAGTCTGCACCTGCCGCAGCAGCCGCGTCTGCCTTCGCACCCTTTGCAATAACCAAAACTCTCTTCGTTTTACCCGTACCGTTGGGAAGAACGAGTACGCCACGAACCTGTTGGTCAGCCTGACGGGGGTCAACGCCGAGACGAACGTGCATTTCTACCGTTTCGTCAAAGTTAGCTTTTGCCGTTTCAAGCAGAACGGAAACAGCTTCCGCCGCTTCATACTGCTTCGTCAAATCGAATGCTTTTACGCTATCCTGATATTTCTTTCCGTGTTTCATCTTTTCTGCGCCTCCTTATTAGTCCTCAACGGTAACGCCCATGCTACGTGCGGTACCTGCGACCATGCTGATCGCGCTTTCCAAGCTGGTGCAGTTTAAGTCGGGCATCTTCGTCTTCGCAATTTCTTCTACTTGCGCTTTCGTAAGCTTACCAACTTTTACACTGTTGGGTTTCGCACTCGCTTTGTCCAAACCAAGCGCTTTCTTGATAAGCACGGGTGCGGGGGGCGTCTTCAAAATAAACGTGAAGGAACGGTCTTGATAGATCGTTACAACCACGGGAATAATGAGACCGGGTTTGTCTGCCGTTTTTGCGTTAAATTCCTTCGTAAAGCCGGGAAGGTTGATACCGAACGGACCAAGCGTAGAACCTACGGGAGGGGCCGGGGTGGCTTTACCTGCGGGAAGCTGCAATTTTACGACTGCCATGATTTTCTTAGCCATAAATATTTTCTCCTTAGTGGTTTTAACAAAACGCCCTGAAAGATTTGACGTTTCTCCCACTTTTTAACAAATGAATAACTTGTCCGAAGCTTATTCTTCTTCGGCGGGAGCGTCGGGAAGTTCCGCCTCCACCTTTTTGATTTGGATATATTCCACTTCCACGTCGGTATTTCTGCCGAACATACTGGTGGAAATCTTCGCCTTCTGCGCGCTTGCGTTGAGTTCCTTGATTTTACCAAGGAAGCCTTTTAACGGGCCGTCCTCAACCGAAACGGTATCGCCGATTGCGAAGGTCTCGTCGGAAACGACGTCCTCCAAACGCATTTTGCGAATTTCATCGGGCTTCATAGGGATAGGTCTGCCCTGAGGGCCGCAAAAACCCGTTACGCCGCGAGTACTCGTTACGTAATACCAAATTTGGTTGGTGTAGATCATTTTAATGAAGACGTAGCAGGGCAAAAGCTTTCTCTCTACGATTTTGCGTTTGCCGTTCTTTTCTTCGATGACCTGCTCCATCGGGATTTTCAAATCCACAATATAATCGCCCAGATTATTGTTTTCAATCAATTTTTCCAAGCTGTCTTTAACCATCGCTTCATAGCCGGAATAGGTATGAAGGATATACCACTTGGGTTGTTCGTTCATCGGCATAATGCTTGCACCTCTTTTTTAAGCCGCCAGCAATCCGAGCAGCCAGCCCAAAAGCGCGTCTACGCCCGTTACGACCGCAAGGAAAGCACCGACGATCACGAGCACGACGCCCGTCGTCTTTAAAACGGTGGGAAACGTAGGCCAAGTAACCCTTTTCAACTCAGAAAAGGTTTCCTTGAACTTAGCGCCTACGCGACGAAACCAATTCGGTTTCTTGTTCTTGGATTTAGTTGCGTTTGCCATCGCGTACCTCAAATATGCCCGCTTCTATATAATATATAAGGAAGCGCGCGTTTGAATTAGAAATTATTTGGATTCTTTGTGTTCCGTATGCTTTTTGCAGAACGGGCAGTACTTGCTTAAAGTAAGTCTGTCGGGATCGTTCTTCTTGTTCTTAATGCTGTCATAGTTTCTATGCTTGCATTCGGTGCATTCGAAAGTAATTTTGGCTCTTGCCGTTTTGGTTGCCATAATCAAAACTCCATACAAAAAAATTACACCCTTCGTCAGGCGCGTATATAGAGTTTACCACACTTTGAAAGGGTTGTCAATCTTTTTTGAAAGCTTTTTTGAATTTTTTTAGTTTTTTTGAAAAATTTTATTTTTTAAGTTTCCGCGCCGTCATTCCGCTTTTTTGTCGTTCGCCATAGCGATTGACGCCTGACGGCGTGGAAAACGCAAAACTCCGTTTTGCTTTATGGGGGCTGATTATGCGAGGGCTTCCGCCCCCGCACCCCTGACAAGAAACTAAGTTTCTTGACCTCTAATCGGGAACGCTACCGTTTATCCTAAGCCTCGTGGAAAGATAGAAAGGCTCCGTTGCGGGTCGCACCCGCGCAAGCCGTATTCCTCGGCGAGTTTCTTGAATAACGGCAGGGCTTTTTCAATACGGTCGGTGCTGACGCAGTACGCGATGCGTACCCAGCCTGCATACCCGAAATCGTCGCCCGCTACTAATAATAATTCGTGCTTTTTCGCTTTCTCACAGAACGCTTTGGTGTCCGCTTCCGCCGCTTTCATAAATAAATAGAACGCACCGTCGGGGTATACGCAGGTAAACCCGCATTCCGTTAAGCCGTTGTATAATAAATCGCGGTTGCGCTTATATACGCTTAAATCCGCCGTCATTCCGTCGCACTCTGCCGCTACTCTTTGGAACAGCGCGGGCGCGCATACGAACCCTAACGACCTGCCCGCTCCGCATACCGCCGCGTATAACGCTTTCGCATTCGTCGCCTGCGGGTTGACCGCAATATAACCCACCCGTTCCCCGGGCAGGGAAAGCGATTTCGAATACGAATAGCACACGATACTGTCTTTATAATATTTCATCGGGCAGGGCACTACCGTCTTTTTATCGTATACCAGCTCTCTGTACGGCTCGTCGGAAATAAGGAACACGGGCTTGCCGTACTCTGTCGATTTCTTTTGCAACAGCGCGGCAAGCGTTTGCATCGTTTCCTCGCCGTATACTACCCCCGAGGGGTTGTTCGGAGAATTGATAAGCACCGCTTTCGTGTTTTCATTTATCGCCTTTTCCAACGCTTCGAAATCGGGCAACATCGTTTTTTCATCTGAATTTACTACGACGAGCTTTGCGCCTGCTCCCTCGATAAATACCTTATATTCGGCGAAATAGGGCGCGAGCACGATTACCTCGTCCCCCTTTTCGTATAACGCGTTGAGCGTAATCGTCAAAGACGCCGCCGCACCGCAGGTCATATACAAATCGTCGCCCGAAATTTTAACGCCGAAACGGCGAGTGTAATTTTCAGCAATTTTATCACGAACGGCTTTATCCCCTTGCGCAGAGGTATAGCCGTGCAACGCCACCGACGGCATTTCGTTGACGAGTTTTTTTATCGTTTCATTCACTGCCTCAGGCGCGGGCACGGACGGATTGCCAATAGAAAAGTCGAACACGTTTTCCGCGCCGATTTGCGCCGAACGCGCCTTTGCGTATTCGAACAGCTCGCGTATCGTCGAGCGTTTACTGCCCAAAGCATACATTTTTTCGTTAAGCATATGGAACACTTCCTTACTATAAAACTTCCTATTTATTATAACACGCGCGCGCGAATTTGTAAACGGATTTACCGTATTTAGTGCAAAAAACATACCCCGCTGTTGGCGTAGCGGGGTACGGGAGGTCGTTTGCCGACAATGGTGCCCGTCGGCAAACGGTGTGAGCACGTTCTATTTTTGTAAAATTTCATCTTGTTGACTTAACAACAAGCATATGATAACACATTCTATCCTAATTGTCAAGAATATTTCGCGTAAAAAGCAAAAATAGTAAATATCCCCCACTAGAAGTGGGGGCTTTATTTTGCGCACTAAAGTGCGTGAATACCGGCACGGCACCCCAGTGCCACGCTAACTCGCCTACCGCATACAAGCAAGCCGTGATTTACTTTTTCTTTTTATCTTTCTTT
>JAZNDR010000017.1:0-8144 GCA_045588185.1 Candidatus Scatosoma sp.
TACGCACATTTCTTGCGCTAATATCTTTGCCGAAATCGAATACTTGTCTAAAAAGGCTTGTAGCAGTTCTTTTTTGACTATCATTGTTTTGCACCCCCGTTTTTTAGTAGGCAGTTTGTTTTTGCCTCTACCTATAAGCACGAAAACGGGGGTGTGGCAAGGTTTTTTATAAAAATTTTTTCAATTTTTTGTAAATCGTCGCTAATTGTTGGGATAACGCTTGGTGGGATATTCCCGTTTGACGTGCAATTTCACGTAAACTTAAATCGTTATAAAACACCTTTTCTATTAAAGCCCGTTGCTTGTCCGAAAGATGAGAAAGGGCGGTTTTTATACGTTCGTCGTTCGTCTTTTCTATAAGCGCGGAAAGCGGATCACCGCTGTCGTGGTCCGCTATATCCGCGCCTTGCTCCATAAGATAGTCAAGCGAAATATGCCGTCGCGTTTCTTTCCAATGATTGCGTTTTTCTTCTTGCAATAATTCCAAATGCAAAGCGTATAACTCGTCTGTAACGTTTATTTCTTTTGTCGTGCCGTCGTTAAATTTGTATTGAATTGTTTTCATTTTTGGAAACCTCCGATATTGATTTTTGTTTTGAAAAATCGCTATCGGTGGTTTACCGTTATATAAAGAAAAGCCCCGACAGCGTGCAATACGCCGTAAGGGGCTAAAATTAAAAAGACCGAAACAAAACAACTCCATTAAGGCGGTATTGCTCCGTTTCGGTTTTTATCTTTTTTCAGACTTTAACTCTTAAAACAGTTTATTAAATTCAGGCGCGACAGTCTTTCTATATAAAGTGCCTATGCAAAACGCAAAAATGCGCCTATGCATAGTGTAATAGAAATTATATATTGAAAAATTATAAGATTTGTCGAAAAAAGACCAATAAAAAAGAACGTTCAAGTTTGAGCGTTCTTTCAAGGAATATTAAGTTTTTGTTTTGGTAACAACCGTTCCGTTACGAATTATAATGTGTATGTAGCTGTCGCATTTAGGGCATTTAATATATCCGTCCATACCATTTTGCGCTTGCACAAGTATGGTTTTGCATAAAGGGCAACAAGCATAATATAAAGCCAAAGTTTTTTGTTTATTGTCTTCCATTTTGCTTAATACGGAAAAAGAATTTTAATTTCCGTTCCTATTCCAAGTTCGCTTTCAATCGAAAGTTCGGCTTTATAAAGAGCGCATATATGTTTTACGATTGCAAGACCTAATCCCGTACCGCCCGTTTTTTTAGAACGGGATTTATCCACACGATAAAATCTTTCGCAAAGGCGTGGAATATTCTCTTTTTCAATGCCAATTCCCGTGTCGGAAACTTTCAACTCAATACCGTCCGTTTGTTCGGTAATAGAAATTGCAATTTTTCCGTTATCCTTATTATAATTGATAGCGTTAGAACAAAGATTTTCAATAAGCTCAAATATTTTTTTGCTATCCGCAACAACCGTTGCGTTTCCCGCGATAGTCGCTGTTATATTTTTCTCGGCAAGTTTCGTAGATAATTCCGATAACACTTCTTCGGCAATTTCACGCAAATTAACGTCCGCTAAAACAAGTTCAGTTTCTTCGCCGTTTTCAAGTTTGCTTAATTTAAGCATATCCGAAATAAGCGAAGCAAGGCGCAAACTTTCCTTGTGTATTCTATCCACTTGCTTTTTAGAGCCGTCGTCAAGCGTATCTTTTGAAAGAAGTAATTCCGATAAGCCTTGCATAACCGCTACGGGCGTTTTTAATTCGTGTGAAGCGTTTGCAAAGAAGTCGCTTTTTTGCTTTTGCATTGCTTTTTCTTTGGTAATATCCGTAATAATCACGATAGAATATACGTTATCGCTTTGACTATCCACCTTGCGAATCACAACGGACAACTCTTTGCCCTTATAAGTGTATTCCGAAACGTAATTCTCACCAAGATGACGGGCAATCTTTTCGCAAAGGGATAAGTCGTCAATAAGGTAAATGAAATCTTTGCCCGTAACGTTTTCGGTAGAATCGAAAATAGTAGAAAGGCTCTTGTTTGCAAAAATAATCTTTTTATTTTCGTCAATAGCGACGATACCTTGTGAAACGTTTTCAAGCACCGTATTCAGTTTATTGTGTTCTTCTTGCACTCTTTGAATATGCGTATGCGTGTTTGCGTTAAGCTCGTTAATTTGGTTAAGAACGGAATAGAGTTCAGGCTCGCCCGAATCCGTTTTGATAGGCTTATAGTTACCTGCATTTAAGCTACGTAAACTGTCGCCAACTTCGGTAATTTTGCGCGATATTTTATTAGATAGTACGTTGGAAATTATGATAGAGAATATTAAGCAAACCACCAAAACCACAATCAAAATAGGAAGAGCAACCCCTAAATATCCGTTGATTTGACTGCTTTTCACGGCTAACCGTAAAATAATTTCCGTTCCGTCCGCAAGCTCTGTTTTCAATGCGTAATACGTCATATTGCAATCGAACGTTTCGGAATATCTTTCTACCGTTTCAGGTTTGCCGTTCAATGCGTTTTGTATTTCTTCACGGTCGATATGGTTTTCAAGTGGGGATTTCGTATCACTTTCAAAAAGCACGTTCCCGTCTAAATCCATAATGGTTACACGAAAAGCGTCGTCGTTTTCATAACGGGAAAAATTATTAAAATCGTCGGTGTTTTGCACGAGCGAGCAAGCAAGCTCCGTTTCTTCCGCAAGACGTTCTTTTATCATTTCTTTTACGTTTAAGTTGACGGCAACGATACCGAAAATAAACATAACGAGAACGGAAATAAAGGTAAGCGAAAGTATTTGAAATAGCGTTTTTTTCTTCATTATTTATTTTCAAATCTATATCCGATACTGCGAACGGTAACGATACAGTCTTTGCCCCCAACTTCTCTTATTTTCTCACGCAAACTTGCAACGTGCATATCAAGCGTTCTCGTTTCGCCTAAATAGTCTTCGCCCCAAACTTCACGGAATAATTCTTCGCGTTCTACGGTTACACCTGCTTTTCCGATAAGTAATTTTAAGAGCTTAAATTCTTTAATAGTCAACCCCAAATCTTTATCATTATAAAACGCCTTATACACGTTGTTATCAATCGAAAATCCGTCGGCACTCGTTATGTACAGTTTTGCGCGGCGTAAGTTGGTTTTTACGCGCGCCAAAAGTTCAAGCACCGAAAAGGGTTTTGCCATATAATCGTCCGCGCCTTTATTCAAGCCTTTTACAAAACTGATTTCGTCCGATTTTGCGCTAACACAAATGACGGGGATTTTTTCGTCCATTTCACGAATTTTCGTTAAAATCGTAAATCCGTCCATAATCGGTAGCATAATATCAAGAATTACAAGGTCGGGCTTTTTAACATTAAACACGTCAAAAAAATCTTTGCCGTTTTCAAAGATTTTCGTTTCGTAGCTTTCTTCAAAAGCGCCTTCGTAAACTTCTTGCATACCTTCGTCGTCTTCAACGATATAAATAAGTTCTTTCATTAGAATTTTTGGTGTACTCCCGTTTCATTATATTTTGTCCACTCGGCAACGTTTACCGCGTGGTCGCCTATACGTTCTAAATATTTTGCAACCATCATAAGTTCGATAGCTTGGTCGCCGTTTTTTCCGTCTTTTTTAATAAGTTCTATTAAATCATTTTTAACAGCTAAAAACATTTCATCCATTTCGTCGTCAAGTTTAATCACTTCGTCCGCAAGGGCTTCATTATTATTGATAAACGAATTTACGCTTTCTCTAACCATTTTTACGGCAAGATTTCCCATTGCGGTAATGTGAGTAAGTTTTTTAATATACTTTTCGCCCGGCATAGTGCAAACCAAATCGCCTATATCGCTTGCTTGGTCGCCAAAGCGTTCGATATCCGTTATCATTTTCAATGCGGTGGATACTTCGCGAAAATCTTTTGCAACAGGTTGTTGTTTCAAAAGTATCCGCATACAACGTTTTTCAATATCCATTTCGTATTCGTCCACACGCTTATCCATTTGCCCGATACTTTTCCCAAGTTCTCTATCGCGGTTGACAAGCGCGGTAATGGCATTTTCAATCATTTGCTCGGTAAGACGGCACATTTCCACAAGTTCGGTCTTTAACCCAGCAAGTTCTTCTTCAAATATTTTTCTTATAGACATTGTCTTTGCTCCTTAATTATAGTGTTTTTTTACAAAAAAATCAATAATATGACAGGTATCAACCAAATCTACCCGTAATATAACGTTCGGTGCGTTCGTCTTTGGGTGAAGTAAATATATCGTCGGTGTCGCTATATTCGATAAGCTCGCCCAAAAGAAAGAACGCCGTTTTGTCGGCAATACGGGTTGCTTGTTGCATATTATGCGTTACGATAACAATAGTAATATCCTTTTTAAGTTCTTCCATAAGTTCTTCGATTTTACCCGTAGAGATAGGATCGAGCGCGCTCGTCGGCTCGTCCATAAGTAAAATTTTAGGATTTGCCGCCAAAGAACGCGCAATACAAAGGCGTTGTTGCTGACCGCCCGAAAGCCCTAACGCCGATTTGTTAAGACGGTCTTTGAGTTCGTCCCACATAGCCGCTTGTTTTAAGGATTTTTCCACGATTTCGTCTAAATCCGCGTGTTTTGTAATGCCGAACGTTCTCGGTCCATACGCGATATTATCATAAACACTCATCGGGAACGGGTTGGGCTTTTGAAATACCATACCAACGTTTTTGCGAAGTTCGTTTACGTCGATTTTGCCGTAAATATCCGTTGCGCCCACGTAAAATTCGCCTTGAATTTTACACCCGTCCACCAAATCGTTCATACGGTTAAAGCATTTTAAGAAAGTGGATTTACCACAACCCGACGGACCGATGAACGCCGTTACCTGCTTTTCAGGAATTTCTACGCTGATATTTTTAATCGCTTGAAAATCGCCATACCAAAGATTAGCGTTTCTAACGGATATATTTTGACCGTATTCGTTTGTTTCTTTTGTTTTTTTCATTATTTATCTCCTTGTAATTTCTTGTTGAGTTTCCCTGCGATAAGTTCCGCTAAAAGGTTTAACCCAAGTACGAGAATTATCAAAACAACTGCTGTTGCATACGCTTCGTTTACATACCAACCTTCGCCTGAAAGTCTATAAAGAGCAACCGCAAGCGTTGCGTTACTGTCTAAATAACCCGTGGGGGTTGCGGATATTACCGAACCCATTGTGTAAATAAACGGTGCGGATTCCGCAATTACTCTACCCATACTTAAAATAATGGCAGACATAATGCCAGGAAGCGCGGACGGCAACACGATTTTGAAAATTGTACGCATTTTTCCTGCGCCAAGTGCAAGACTTCCTTCACGTAAACTGTCTTGCACCGATTTCAAACTTTCTTCGGTAGAACGAACGATTGTGGGAAGTAGCATTATGCTTATCGTGAGCGTACCTGCCAAAATGGAGCTTGTACCGCCAATCAACGCAACGAACGTTATCATACCAAATAAGCCATAAACAATAGACGGAACGCCGTTAAGTAAGTCGATTGCTCCACGAATCATTTTGATAAAGAAATTGTTTTTCTTTGCGTATTCGTTTAAGAAAATTGCCGTGCAAAGTCCGATAGGAACGGCGATAAGCAAACTCAATCCAACCGTCATAAGCGTTGTAATGATAGACGGCAATATTGTGATTTTTTCGCTGTCAAACTCGTATTTGCCAAAAAGCAAGTGTGGGCTTGATATAAGTGTCGGGAAACCTTTAACAAAGATAAAGCCTATTACGAGAAGCAATACCGTACCTGCAAAAACACCTGCGCCTATTGCCACACCTGCGCCTATATTTGCCGTTTTGATTTTATACTTAAAACCTGCGATTTTATCTTTGCACTTCGTCCAAAAAGTAATTTTCTTTGTTTTTTCGCTTTTCTTAAAGATTTTTGAAAATACACTTTTACCGTCCACCGCGCTTTTGATTGCTTTTTTCGTGATAGCCCCAAATACAAGATTTACGATAAGTACAAATACAAGCAAAATTACACCCGTAGCAACAAGTGCGCCTTGTTGAACTTCGCCTGCATAGCCCATTTCCATAACGATATTTGCGGTTAAAACACGGAAACTATTAAAGAGCGAATCGGGATAAGCGACGGAATTACCTGCAACCATTACAACTGCCATTGTTTCGCCAAGCGCACGTCCAATACCCAAAACAAGAGAAGCGGTTACACCTGATTTTGCCGCTTTCGTTACCGTGCCAAAAACCGCTTGCGAGTGCGTAGAGCCAAGAGCAAGCGCACCTTCATAATAAGAGCGTGGGACTGCTTCCAAGCTTGTTTTTGAAAGGGAAACGACGGTGGGCATAATCATTATACCCAAGATAAGCGACGTTGCAAGAAGTCCGCTTCCGTTATTCGGGGCAAAATTCGCAAGTAAAGGCAATAAGAATACGATACCGAAAAAGCCGTAAACCACCGACGGAATCCCTGCAAGCAAATTTATCATTGACGAAAATATCTTTTTTAATTTCTTCGGGCAATAGAACGCTATGAATACTGCGGTAAAATATCCGAGCGTACCACCGATTAAAAGTGCGCCAATGGTTGCCGCAAGCGTGCCGACAATCATTTTCAGTATTCCGTAAGAGCCTGAAAGCGTTGCATTTTCGTATTTATCCAATCTATCGGGCGACCAATTATCCCCAAAGATGAAATCGAATAATCCTATTTTATTAAGGGCAGGTATGCTTTTAATCAGCATAAAAACGAAAATGGCGACAACGGCGATTACGCATATAACCGCCGCTATCGTAAATATCGTTTGCCCTGTTTTTTCTTTGATTTTCGTAGTGTTCATATTAGCCTGCAATCTCGCTGAATTTCGTTACTTTACCGCTGAAAATATCGTAAAGCTGTGCAATCGTAAGGTCGTTTATATTGTCGTTTGCCTTGTTTACGATAACCGCAACTGCATCAAGGCATACGTTGAAACTGTTGATACCGTCTTCTTTTACGCTTGCCGAAGAAAGCCCGATTACGTTACCGTTTTTGTCGTTTTGAACTGCGGTTTTACCAACGGAAGAGCCTTGCAAGTCAAGGGTAAAGAGTTCGTCAGCCGTTCTTCCATAAAGACTTGCATAACCGCTCATTGCTTTTTTGATAAATTTTTCCATACTTGTAGAGCCGTTTACAACGATTTTTCCACCCGACGGAAGCGAAGATTTTACTTCGTATTCTACTACGGGAATTGCGGTTTCACCGTCGTTCGCTCTTTTCGTTTCGTCTGCAAGATAAATACAACCTGCTTCTTCTGCGTGCGTTTCGGAAGCTTCACTCTTTAAGTAGAGCAAGAAATCGGCAGCAATATCCGTAAGGGTTACGGTAGAGCTTGTCATAATTACAAACGGTCTTTGGATTTTATAAGAGCCGTCAAGAACGCTTTGAGAAGTAGGCGCAACGCCATTTACGTTTACAACCTTAATCGTATCGTTTACCGAGCCGAGAGAAATGTAGCCGATTGCGTTTTTATCGCTTGCAACCTTGCTCATAACGTTACCCGTTTCCTTTTGAATATCGGCGTTAGAAGTTGTTTTATAAACTTTCTTTCCGTCAACTTTCATTTCAAGGAAATTTCCATTGCCGTCGGTTATTACTTTGTCAAACGCTTCACGCGTTCCGCTACCTTGTTCACGGGCTACAACCGTGATATTTTTTTCACCACCACAAGCGGTAAGTCCTACTGCGCCCGTAACAAGGAGCAAGCAAGAAAGTAAAATTGTTAAAAGTTTTTTCATTTGATTTATCTCCTTTTCTTGAATTTGCACCCTTATTATACTGCGCTTAAAAAAATCAAACTATCACTTTTCCGTTTGGACTATGTAAAGTTTATGTAAAAATTAAAATATCACAAAAAAGATTTATCTTCTTTTCGACAAAATAAGTGTAAAACTACAAATATCTTTGAAATAAGTGCTATTTAGTGTTGTTATAATGATAATTGCGTTAGTATTTTCATATTTTTTGTTGTTCGCGTGTGCTTACTGCCTACGGCAAGTATCACCGCCTTGATAAATGGTAAAGGGCGACTATTTATCTCCCGTTAGGCATAAACCGTCGCTTGCCTTTGGCAAGTTACACCCTTGACAATTTATCTTCGGCGGTATTTCTTGGCTAATTAAGGCTGTAAGCACATC
>JAZNDR010000018.1:0-9189 GCA_045588185.1 Candidatus Scatosoma sp.
TTATCATCTTTTATATTCGATAAATATGGAAATTGAATCAGGGTATATTCAACTTTGTGATCTTATAAATAATGACTATCCATTTATAAAAAATTCACAGGTTGAACTAATATATAAAAAGAAGCCTTCCTTTCGCATCTATGAAATCATAAATCAGATGACCGACAAGCGTTGCTTGCCTGTGCAAGAATCCTATGGTTCCTTTCATGAATGTTATTTGATCACAAAAGAAATCCTTGAAAATTTATCGGCTATTTTGACGATTGCGGGTACAAGTATAAGCGCCATTATCATAGCAGTTAAGAAATTTATAAAAAAGAGAAAAGTAAACAAAGAGAATGCTATTCCTTTAGAGCAAAAAGATACGAAATTCGAGACGTTGAAAATACATAAAGAAACTGTCATTAAAGAATATACTTCCACTGAAAGTTATAAAATTGTAGAGAATAAAATAGACGAAATTCAAACGGAAAATCACAACACTTTTATTCGAGAAACAATTTTTCAGCAAACCGTCCATACGGTGGTAATACACAAAGAGGAAATGATTTCATATTACGATAAAAAGAATTTAAAAAAATTTGTAATAAAATAACTATATTTGATAATTGGATAAATAGTCAAATATTTTTAACAGTGAGTTGCTTACTTCCGTTGTATAAGAGCAGAGATTTACACGAAATACAAAGCCGTGTTCTTTTTGAAATCCATGCAAACTTCCGGGATAAAATACCGATTTGGTATTTTTAATTACGTTTTTTATAAAAGATAAACTATTGCCCAATTCATACGGCAAGCTTTTATGGTAAATACTTTGAAAATCCCCCAAAGAATTTTCATCTGTTTCAAATTGTTGGTAGTGGCTTATCATGTCTAACAATTCTAATCTTTTAGAATTTGTAAATGTGTAAAACTTTTCAAGTATTTTCTGATAATTAGTGGAAAGATAATGCTCAACAGCTTGCAAATTTGTAATATTCAAACTGCCAGAATAAACATCGTTCCATTGATCGAAAAAATCTTCCAATTGTTCGTTATAAATTATGCAAGAAAATTTAAAAGAATTAAAATGTATAAATTTATGCGGAGAATATATTCCTATAAAATTGGGTGATTTTAATAGACTTCTTATAAGTTCTTTACCTGGAGCAGCAAGGCTTTCGTCTGAAATAATATAATTTCCATCTTTCAAAAAACTATCTAAAAAGTCAATATCATTTTGATTCAAATATTCTCCCGTAGAAAAAACAGGATTTGTTAATATTAAGACCTGACATTTGTTGCGTTTAATTTCTTCTTGAGGCAAACAATAACCTGTTTCCGTCCTCAACATAGCAAGATTTGTATAAGGTAGTTTCCAAGTGTTTAAAAGATTTGGTAATGTAAAATAACACGGGAGCAAGAGCCCGATATTTTTATTGCAAAAATGAGAAATAAAATTAACTACATTTGTCAAAGATATGGTGTTATTTGGAGTTAATAATAGAGCATTCTTTTCGTTTCCGCCCAATTTATAAATCAACGTACGTTGTTGCTTAGGGGGCATATTATAAGAATAAACGTAGTCGATAGGATTATAATCGGCATATTGAGAGTAATCGAAGCTTGACAACATTATGTTTCTATACTCTTTACTTATTTCCCACCCAGAAACATTGGGAATAGATAATCGCATCTTTTTGCGATTTTTTTCTGTTTCAATATCGATTTTTTCCAAATAACTTAATCTTTTAATTAAAAGATTGTCAATCGACATAGAATTTACCTCAAATAATTGTAAGTTATCTTAGGTAAAAACGATAAAAATTCATGTTTAATATAAATTTTATAAAAGCAAATAAAAATATAGCAGATACAAATGAAAAATATTTATGAAAGATGATAGTTTAGTAATTGAGGCGCGAAATGGAAAACAAATTGAGAATATTTGAAAGCAAACAAATTAGAACGCATTGGAATGTAGAGGAAGAAGAGTGGTATTTTTCCGTCGTCGACATTGTAGCGGTGTTGACGGATAGTGCTGACCCTAAGCAATATATTAAGAAAATGCGCTCTCGCGACCCTGAATTAGCCGACAAGTGGGGTACAATTTGTACCCCTGTTGAAATGCTCGGGTTAGATGGGAAAAAGCGAAAAATACAAGCCATGACCACCAAAGGTATATTGCGACTTGTGCAATCCATTCCGTCGCCAAAAGCTGAACCATTCAAAATGTGGCTTGCGCAAGTAGGGAGCGAACGGTTGGATGAAATAGCCGACCCTGAAAAGGCAATTTTGAGAGGTGCGGAATTTTATCGAGCGAAAGGCTATACGGAAGGTTGGATCAATCAGCGCCTGCAAACGATAGAAATGCGTAAAGAACTCACAGACGAGTGGAAAGCGCGTGGGATTGAACAAGATAAAGATTATGCTATATTAACGAATGAAATGACGAAAGCGTGGAGTGGTTTAACGGTAAAAGAATACAAAGCTGTTAAAGGATTGCAAAAAGAAAATCTGCGCGATAATATGACGAATATCGAACTCGTTTTGAATATGCTTGCGGAAGTTACGACGACTGCGATTTCCAAAAGTAGGCAACCTGAAACCTTTATAGAAAGTAAACAAATAGCAAAGGAAGGTGGCATGGTGGCGAAAAATGCGAGAACGGACATTGAAGAACATTTAGGGGGTTCGGTTATTTCACCGTTGAACGCAAAAAATAAATCTGCATTAGAAATTTCCGAGAAAACAGTTGAAGTGGATGAAGAATAAAAAGCGTAAGTTCAAGTCCATATTAAAAAAATGAAAAATATCTTTTTCGTAGTGCATAGACAAAAAACCGACAAGTAAGAACTTGTCGGTTTTTTGATGTGTTCTTATTCCATATTACCGAAGACGGTAAAATCAATTACGCCTAATTTGAAATTCCGCTTTTGCTTGAATTTCAAAGTAATTTCTACGCACGGCGTAGGGGGGAATTCCCTGTAATCGCAACAAAGGTCGCTATCGTTATTCGTGCCGTCGTATAAAAGCACACGCTTATCCCCAAGCTTGCCCTCGATAATATAACTGACGGGCTCGGGCGCAATTCCTTCGCCGTAATCAAGCCCGACCTCGCGCCAAACGACTCGCGCACCTTTTACTAAATATTCGTCGCCAAGCGCAACGGTCAAGCGGGGTTCTTCGTCTTTATCGTCGGGTTGCCACCACGATTTGGTGTTTTCGTCCACGGCGTAAATCGCTTCCCGACCTTCCTTTTCCGACGAAGCCTCCAAGCCACAATGCGCTGAAAGGGGGAGCCAGTCGCACTCCTTCCCTGTATTGCTTGGAGCGTTTCTCGGACGGCCGCTTGGACCAAAGGCGTGCATTTCGCCCGATTCATTGAAATATACTCTGTCCATACCGATTCGGCGTTCGTAACGATGATAACCGCCTAAAACGCTCGTATAAAACACCCAAGCGGTATTTTGTGGTCCGTCTACCACGCAACCGTGCCCCGAGCCTTTCACGTACCCGTCCCCACCGCGAACGAGCGGGTTTTTTGTTTGCGGGGTGAATTCGCCAAGCGGGCTGTCCGATTTATATACGCCCATAGTATAAGTGGGGAATTGCGTAGTCGCGCACGAATACAGTAAATAGTACGCACCGTTTCTATAATACATACATGCGCCTTCCGTCCACGATACTTTTTTGTTTTGATTATATGCACCCGCGCGTTCCCATTCGTTTTCGGGATTAAATTTTATCAGCGTTTTAGGATTCGTTTCCAGTAAAGTGAGGTCATCGTCGCAAAGCTTCGAGCCGTAAATCTCATATCCGCAGCCCCAAAAAAGATATAAGCCGTTGTCGCCGTCGGCGAATAAGTCGGGGTCGGGATAGCAATCTATATACTCGCCGTCGGGGATTTTTTTAAAGCCCTTGGGAATACGGAAATTGCCGAGTAATTTGTATTCACCGAGCGGGCTGTCCGCGACGTAGAGCTTCGATTGATTAGAGGTAACATAATACTTCCCGCGGAATTTGCAAATGCAGGGGGCATATTCGTTAAAAGCGGGGCAGTTTACCTCGTGGAAATGCCAAGCTACGCCGTCTTCGGAAGAAAAAACCTTGCCGAGGGACGCGACCATATACCATTTCCCATTATCGTATAAAACGTCGGGATCGGCAATTTCGCGATAGTGTTTTTTATTTTCTCTGCTGAACATTCCCTCGCCGATATTCGGCACGGCAAGCGGATTGCAATAAGTTTTAAAAGACATAGTAAGCTCCGTCCTTGCTTTGATTGATTTTAATTATAACAAAGCCCGCAAAAAAGGTCAAGTATTTTGAATATGTTTTCCACCACGCAAAAGCACCCCTTGATAGGGGTGCTTTTGCGTGGTGGAGACAAAGGGACTTGAACCCCTGACCTCTCGCATGTGAAGCGAGCGCTCTAACCAACTGAGACTATGCCTCCGCTTAAAACTACGCTTATTATAACACCCGTAAAAATAAATGTCAATCTCTTTTTTCTATATTTTCTTAAAAATTTTCTAAATTTCCTGTGCGTGCGATTTTGTAAGGCGTTCCGCTTTTTCGTTCACGCCCGCTCGCATTTACCTGAGTATAAAAATTTTTCCTCTTGCGCATACTCAATCCGTACCTGCCCTCGATGTACATACGCAAAAAGGAGGTTTCTTATATGCAGAAAGTGGAAATTTGCGGTGTGGATACTTCGGGACTGCCTCGGCTGTCCGCAAAGGAAAGCGAGGAATTGATGAAACGCTTGAAAAACGGCGATAAAAAAGCGCGTGATGAATTTATCGTCGGCAATATGCGACTCGTGCTATCCCTCGTTAAACGCTTCCGTATTAAAAATCTGGGTGCGGACGACGTGTTTCAGGCGGGGTGCGTGGGGCTCATTAAAGCGATTGACGGCTTTGATATGAGCGTGGGAGTAAAATTCTCCACCTACGCCGTGCCGATGATTATCGGCGAGATTAAGCGGTATTTGCGCGACGGTAATTCTTTGCGCGTTTCCCGTTCCATTCGGGATATGGCGTATCAAGCGTTGAAAGCGCGCGAGCGGATAGAGGAACGGGACGAGGAAGCGACGATTGCGAAGATTGCCGAGGAAATGCAGGTGGCGGAACGGGAAGTGGTCTATGCCTTAGACGCCATTTCCGACCCGATTTCCATTTACGAACCCGTATACAATAAAGCGGGGGATACTCTGCTTTTGATGGATCAGCTTTGCGACGAGAAGAATACGGACGAGATTTGGACGGAGCACGTTGCGTTAGGGGAAGCGATCGGGAAGCTGGGCGAGCGGGAGCGCAGGATATTGTTTTTGCGGTATTACGAGGGAAAAACGCAGACGGAGATATCGCAAGAAGTGGGAATTTCGCAAGCGCAGGTATCACGGCTTGAAAAGAACGCTCTAAATAGTATAAGGCAGAATATTTCTTAAAATAAGGCGGGCGCGAAACTTTTTCGCGCCCGCCGCATATACTGATACTACAACGATGAAGGCGGTGTGCGTTATGGAATTGACCTTTTCGGAACTCCGTGCAAAAGAAGTAATCAACACGCAGGACGGCAGAAAGCTGGGCAAGGTATGCGATATCGTGCTGTGCTATCCTGAAAATCGGTGGCTGGGTATCGTCGCGCCCAACGGCAAGGCGTTCGGGTTAAAAAAGAACGGACTGTTTATCGAACTGAAAAATATCGTTAAAATCGGCGAGGACGTGATTCTCGTCAACGTGGGCTTGCCCGCTAAAAAGGGGAACAAATGCCCGCCTCCGCCCCCGCCTTCTCCGCCTATTCACGGCTTTGAGACACGAAGAAACTACGAAGAATACGAATGACGGCAACCGAAGCGCAGTCTGCGCTTCGGTTCTTTTTTAACGGACTTGACAAAATTTTGTCTATATGGTATACTGTTTGTGAGAAAATAATAATATTTTCACGAAGTTTTCACCTGTCTTTGTTGTAAGTTTAACCGTTTTGGGGTATAAGTAATAAGGAAAGTCAAATTTTACTTTTTTTGAGAGGATTTACCATTATGAAAATTTTAATCGTAGACGATGAGGAAATGATTCGCGGGGTTTTGCGCGAATACGTGGAATTCGAGGGGAACGAGGCGTACGAGGCGGCGGACGGTATGGAAGCTGTCAAAAAGTGCCGTGAGGGGGATTACGACTTAATTTTAATGGACGTGATGATGCCGCACCTTGACGGCTTCTCCGCGGTGAAAGAAATTAAAAAAACGAAAGATATCCCCGTTATTATGCTCTCCGCGCGCGGGGAAGAATACGACAAGCTGTTCGCGTTCGAGCTGGGCGTGGATGATTACGTGACCAAGCCGTTTTCACCCAAGGAAGTCATGGCGCGAATCAATGCGGTTACCAAACGCCGCGTGCAAAAAAATAACGGAAACGAGATCTTGAAATTCGAGGGCTTGGAAATTGATATGGCGGGCAGAAACGTATACGTGGACGGTGCGAAAGCGGAGCTCACGCCCAAGGAATACGAACTACTGTTTTATCTCGTTCGAAACAAAGGGATTGCCTTGACGCGCGAAAAGCTGTTGTACGATGTGTGGGGGTTTGATTTTTACGGCGACGACCGCACGGTGGACACGCATATCAAAATGCTGCGCGGCAATTTAAAGGATTACCGTAAATTTATCGTAACCCTGCGCGGACTGGGGTATAAATTCGAGGCGTAAACCATGTCGGAAGCGAAACGGACAAAGGCGAAAAAATCGCCTAAAAACGCAAGGATCAGGCGGAGCTATCGCAACAAGCAGACGAGCACGAGCATTTACTTTCTGCTGTGGGCGGTGTTTACCGCTTTTTCTTTGTTGCTCGTTTTGCTGTTCGGGTTTAGCCAACGGGTAATGACCACCCAAACCTATAAACAGGAAGCCGCGCTTGAACTTCGGGAAAAGGGCGTCGCCATTGAAGAACAGGTCGATAACGCGTTCAAACACGGTTTGCCCCCTGTGTTCAAAGGGGATAAAAGCTTGTATCTTCGTACCCTTTCGACGGTGTACGACGTGGAGATATTCGTGCTTGCGCCCGACGGAACGGTGCTGTTTCCGCAACTCCCGATGATCGAGGGCGAGGAAGAAGTCGTTGCGCCCTTTGATTTCAGTGCGCGCATTAAAGTGCTGATTGCAGAACTTGCGGAAGAGGAGGCTTTGTCCGTTATCTACGAGGGCGAGAACGAATACGTGTACGGTGCAAAGCTGCGGTTATACGAGCAGGACGCGTACTTGTATGTCGGAAAATCGTTGAACTTAATGGTTGCCGCGTCCGAACAAATCGGCGCGCGGACGGTAGTTTTGGCGATATTCATTTTGATACTCGCGTTTGCAGTATCGAGCGCGGTTTCGGGCTGGCTGACAAAACCGATTACGGAAATGAAGCAAAAAGCGGAGCTGTTGGCGCAGGGGGATTTTGCCGTAGACTTCCACGGCAACGATTACGGGCAGGAGATGTTCGCTTTGGCGGATACGCTCAACTATGCCCGCGACGAGCTTTCCAAAACGGACAGAATGCAGAAGGAACTCATTGCCAACGTTTCGCACGATTTCAAAACGCCGCTGACGATGATTAAGGCGTACGCGTCGATGATTATAGAAATATCGGGCGACAACCCCGAAAAACGCAACAAGCATGCGCAAGTGATCGTGGACGAGGCGGACAGGCTCGCCTCGCTCGTTAGCGACGTGTTGGAGCTTTCGAAAATGCAGTCGGGTATTACCGAACTGAAAAAAGAAGTTTTTGATATGTCGGCGTATTTACACGAGATTTTGGCGCGTTTCGAATACCTCAAAGATACGCAAGGGTATAGTTTTGAGGTGAAAATCGAGGAAGACCTCTACACGCTCGGCGACAAGTTAAAGCTGGGGCAGGTGCTGTATAATTTGATAGGCAACGCCGTGAATTATACGGGCGAGGACAAGCGTGTGGACGTATCGCTTTGCCGTACGCAAGAGGGAGTATTCCGTTTTGCGGTAACCGACACGGGCGCAGGGATAAAGAGCGAGGAGCTCCCGACCATTTGGGATAGATACTACCGTTCGAGCGAAACGCACAAACGCCCCGTCAAGGGTACGGGCTTGGGATTATCTATCGTCAAGAGCGTGTTGGAACGCCACGGCTTCGTGTTCGGCGTAAACAGCGAGATAGGCAAGGGCAGCGTTTTCTACGCCGACTTCCCGCTGATAGAAAATTCCGTGCAAAATAAATAACCGCTTTCTATTTGCTTGACAATACACGTTCGTCCGTGTATAATAATAAAAAATCAATATTCTTTGGGGCGGGGTGCAATTCCCCACCGGCAGTAGAGTCTGCTAAGGAAACGCGCGCGTTTCCCCGAATCGGCGAAATTCCGATACCGACGGTTAGAGTCCGGATGCGAAAAGAATGAACGAAACAGCGTATATACTTCGCAAGATTTTCTTTGCACGGTAGGTGCGATTTGTCTTGCTCGTATCTCCGCAGTTTCCTATTAGAACGCTTACGCCCCGCTTTTGCGGGGCGTTTTTTTACGAGGTAAAGATATGGAACAACAAGAACAAAACAAAAAAACGGGCGGGGCAGGTACGCGTTTAAGTCTTAAAAAACGATTTTCCGCCAAACGGCTTGCGCTGATGGCGGTATTCGTCGCGCTGTCCTTTGCGACGAGTTTTTTCGAGATACCGCTCCCGCTGTTTGGCGCATCGTTTTTGAAATTAGACTTCGGAAATGTATTTATCGTACTTATTTCCTTTCTATTAGGACCGTTAGAAGGTGTAATCGTTTGCGTTTTGAAAGAGAGCTTGCGAATGTTAAGCGGGGGTACGGTGGTAGGAGAGTTGGCAAATATGATTATGACCTGTTCGTTCATACTGTTTCCCGCTATTGTTTACCGTTATAAAAAGGGATTTAAAACAGTTGTTTTTTCTTTGTGTATAGCCTGTTTAATAGGTACGGGCGTATCGCTTTTAGCAAACCGATTTATTACTTTTCCTTTGTATGAAGCGGTGTTAGAAATGCCTGCCCAAAAAGCGTTTTCCATATTTTGGATAGCAATTTTAATTTTTAATCTTATCAAAACGGTCGCGATTTCTATTTTGAGTTTGCTTTTGTATAAACGGCTGTCGAATTTTTTGAAAAAATTGAAAATTTGAGCTTTGCCCGCGTAAATAATTGCAAAATTTGCGTGAAGGTATTATAA